>CAMDPA010000200.1 GCA_945903565.1 Devosia equisanguinis
AGTTTGCACCCGACGGCTTCCCATCTTTGCCGAATGGCTTGTCTGTCGATCATGCAACGGCGTACGACTGTTCGCCGGGACAAGGAATCCCGCGCTGCCGAGTCACACGGTCGCACGCACACAGATCACGATTCAGCTATTTTGCGATCTGTCCTAAGTGGCCATCTGGACTACCTGACCGCGACGGGGGTCTGACCCCGTCTCTGGCCGGGAAATGTTCTACGTTTCGGCTGTGCCGGCTCCGGCGTCGATCAAGGTGGTAGGCTGTGATTCTAGAGGGGGACAGACCCGCAGGGTCCGACCCCGCGCACGTATTGGTCAATCGCGACGAACCAGCCTATTCTAGTCGATGAGTACATGGGGAGATGCGCATGTGGCGATGGGCTGGACTTGGGGTCACCGCGATATTGAGCGCGGCATTGCCTGCCACAGCCCAACAAACCTATCCCGAGCGGCCGATCCACGTGATGGTCGGATTTCCGGCCGGCAGTGGCGCCGATATCGGTGTGCGCGTGCTGGCGGAACGGCTGCAGGATGTCTCGAAACAGAAGGTGATCGTCGAGAACAAGCCGGGTGCGGGCAGCAACATCGCGATCGGCCTCGTGACGAAGGCGCGGCCGGACGGCTACATGGTGCTGATGGCGGCCAGCTCGGCGATGGCCGGCAGCCGCTTCATCTACAAGGACTTCAAGATCGACACGGAGACCGAACTCACGCCAGCGGCGATGCTGTGGCGTTCGACGTTCATCCTGACCGTTGCGCCGGCATCGCCTATCAACAGCGTTGCGGAACTGACCAACCTTCTCAAGACCAAGCCGCGCACGCTGCATGGGTTTTCCAACCAGACCGGGCAACTCGCCGCTGCGGCCTATCTCGCAAACGTCGGTGCGACATCGAATCCCGTTTCCTATCGCGGGGCGGCGGAGGCGGTCGGCGATCTCAATAGTGGCACGCTCGATTTCGTGATGCTCGATGGTGCGTTCGCGTCGGGGCAGTTTCGCAACGGCCGGATCAAGCCGCTGGGCGTCAGCACCACGCAGCGTTCGTCAGCCATGCCTGAAGTACCGACGATGCAGGAGGCGGGCGTGGCGGGCTTCGAGTTCGCGCCGTTCTGGGCGGCCTACGTTCCCAAGGGTACGCCGCAGCCGATCGTCGATACGCTGACGGGCTGGTTCCACCAGGTGATCGAGCATGAGATCACGCGCGAACGCTTCAAGTCGACCGGCAGCATCCCCGTGCCCGGCGGCCCCGACATGGTCCGCGCAGCGCTCAAGTTCGAAATCGTGAAGTGGGCAGGCTGGGTGAAGGCGGCGGGCATTGAGCCGCAGTGAATGGCCGCGTGAGATCTCGATGGCCGGACGCGCGATCATTTTGTATGAGGTCTCCAGCAGCGCGAACCGCGCCTCACATCATGCCGAGAGCCAACCCATGTCCGATACGCCTCCCGACCGCCTGTCGACCAATCAGAAGAGCCCCTACTACAACGAGGAAGTGCTCGCGCGCGAAGTCGGCATCCGCTTCAACGGCGTCGAGAAGAACAACATCGAGGAATACTGCGTATCCGAAGGCTGGGTGAAGATCGCCGCCGGCAAAGCCCGCGACCGCTTCGGCAACCCGCTGACGATCACGCATAAGGGCACGGTCGAGCCGTACTTCCGGCATCCGGCAAAGCCGGTCGCGCAGGAAGAGTAACCCGTTCCAGGGGCCGATTCCGCTTCCGACGCTTGCCACCCAACTACCGGCGGGGAACAAGCGTTTGGTGCGCGACAGGGGCGGGATTCGTAGCCGTCGCGACTTGACGGGCGGCCGCGGTTCCTTACCCTTCGCGTAGTCCAGACAAGGGAGAACGTGATGTTCATGTGGATTCGGGTGCTGTCGTTGGTTGCCGTGATGGCGCTCGTTGCCGACCAGCCGGCGCGCGCGCAGGATGCACCGAGCTTCTACAAGGGCAAGACGATCAACATCGTCGTGGGCTTTGCGCCGGGCGGCGGCTCCGACCTGTGGGCGCGGTTCTTGGCCCGCCACTATAGCAAGCACCTGCCGGGTGAGCCGAGCGTGATCGTTCAGAACATGCCCGGTGCCGGCGGATTTGCTGCTGCCAACTACGTCTATAGTGCCGCGGCGAAAGATGGCACCAATCTTCTTCTGCCGTCGACGTCAGCTTTCACGCCGCCGATGATGGGCATCGCTAACGCGCGGTGGGACACACTCAAACTCCAATGGATCGGCAACATGACGCAGGATACCTCCTCGTGCGTTGCCTCCGCCAAGTCCGGCGTCAAGAGCATCGCGGATGCGAAGGATCGCGAGGTCGTTTTCGGCTCCGACGGTGTCGACGAATCGGCCTCGCATCATCCGCGCATCATGGCGAAGATGTTCGGCTTCAAGATCAAAGTCATCTCCGGCTACAAGGGGACGGGGCCTGCGATGCTGGCGGTCGACCAGGGCGAGATCGATGCGCGCTGCTCGATGTGGGCCTCGCTGGCGCTCACCTCGCGCCGGGACGACATCGCGACGGGCAAAATCGTGCCAATCATGCAGGTCGGAGCCAAGCCGCACCAGGTGTTCGGCAAGGCTCCGATGATGCGCGACTTCGCTCGCAACGACGAGGAGCGGCAGATCATCGACTTCCTGTTCGGCACCATCGACATCTCGCGGCCGCTCGCGGTCGCGCCCGAGGTGCCGGCCGACCGGGTCGCCTATTTGCGCGAAGGGTTCTGGAAGGCGATCAACTCGGCCGAACTCAAGGCCGAGGCGGCCAAGGCGCAATTCGATATCACGCCAATGACGGGTGAGCTGACCCAAGACGCCATGAGGAAGGCGCTGGCGGTGTCGCAGCCGGTCATCGACAAGGCGAAGTTGATGATCGCAGAGTGAGCGCGGGTGGATCGGTTCAATGCGTCCGTACCAAGGATAATAGGGGATAGCTTGTTCCGGGAGGTCCGTACGCGCGCGGCAGTAAGAGAGGCCAAACCATACGCTGCCAAACCAGCGAAACGGGAAAGCGCAACGCCGTTGGGTGCAATAGCCAACTTTGGCGTATTGCACCATTGCAGCGTCGCCGGTGCAATACGCCCGGGTCCCAAATGGGGACAGCTCCATTTAACGAGCAAAGAGACGGGCGGTCCGGCGTCCCTCAGGCGGGGTCCTCCAAGCTTTGCTTGGCTTCCCCAAGATGGTAGGCCCCCGTCGTGGCTTCGCCGCGAATTCGTCGATGCGTGTGCAACGTTGACGCACGCTTGCCCACGTTCTACCTCGCTCTACGGGCGGAACCCGCTTCGACCACCTTCTTCACCGCTGCTCCTACGTAGAAGTGATCGAACGACCACGTCGAGGCGCGGTTGAAACACGGTCGAAAACGCCTCCCCCGCCGCCGCTCGCCGCCCAACTTACCCCCGCTCCCATCGCGGTCCCGTACTCTCCACGCATCCTTCAGCACACGGCGGGGCGAATGATTAGGGACAGCTCACGCATGACTTTTTGTGGGGCCATGGCCGCCAGACCTTTGCCACGACCGTGCGATCGGCGTGGCTCCAAGGATCGGGTTCAGGGCACAGCCGTCATGCCGAAGGCATGCATTCGCATGACGTCAGGGAGCCCGAGGCCCCGACGGCTAAGCCGTCAAGGCTATGATGAAATCCCTCGGATCAGCCATCGGCTGATGGCGACGGCGCGACGAACGCAACCCCGAGCTCAGATCTTCTGATTATATTCGCCGACTTCGGGGAACTTGCCGAGCACGGCGTCGATGTCGGCGAAGATGGCGCGCATGTTGGCTTCCGACACTGGGCTCTCGACCACGACCACCAGCTCGGGCTTGTTGGAGGATGCGCGCACGAGGCCCCAGGTGCCGTCTGCCAGCACGACGCGGATGCCGTTGACATCGATC
Organism: Devosia equisanguinis; assembly: GCA_945903565.1. Lineage (GTDB taxonomy): Bacteria > Pseudomonadota > Alphaproteobacteria > Rhizobiales > Hyphomicrobiaceae > CAMDPA01. Next base: position 3,890 of record CAMDPA010000200.1, read on the forward strand.
AGTTCGCGCACTTTTTGGCCGGCGATTGTCTCGCCCTTTGCGGCGCGGCCCTTGTAGAGTGCGATGACCTTGTCGACGATACCGTACTTCACCTCGTCGCCGCAGTGGGGAGACATCGTCGGCGACTGCCAGGTCTTGGGCAATTCGCGCTGGAGATCGGCCATGGTCTTTTTGCCTTGCGCTCCTGGTGCCGACCCAGCACTCGCGCGGGCCTGCGCTCCAGGTGCCGACACAGCACCCGCGCTGCCGGCGGCGCGATCGAGCATGTCGCACACCGCGATCGCCGAAACGAGGCCGTCGTCGTATCCGCGACCGAGCGGCGCGCGGAAGAAGAAGTGACCGGACTTCTCGAAACCGGCCAGCGCTTTCTTCTCGTTGGTGTAACGCTTCATGTAGGAGTGACCGGTCTTCCAGTAGAGCGTCTTGGCGCCGCGCTCGATCAGCACGGGATCGGTCATGAACAGGCCGGTCGATTTCACGTCGGCCACGAACACCGCGTTCTTGTGGATCAGCGAGAGATCGCGGGCGAGCATCACGCCGACCTTGTCGGCGAAGATCTCATGGCCTTCGTTATCGACCACGCCACAACGGTCGCTGTCGCCGTCGAAGCCGAGGCCGACGTCGGCCTTGTGCTTCACCACCGCTTCCGCGATGGCGTGCAGCATCTTCATGTCCTCGGGGTTGGGATTGTAGCGTGGGAACGAATGGTCGAGCTCGCAGTCGAGCCGCACCACTTCGCAGCCGATCGCTTCCAGAACTTGCGGGACAAACGCGCCGGCCGTGCCGTTGCCGCAGGCGGCGACAACCTTGAGCTTGTTCTTCAATTTTGGCCGGTTGGAGAGATCGGCCATGTAGCGCTCGCCGATGTCCGGCACGAAGTTATAGCTGCCGCCGGCGCGCGTCTGGTATTTGCCGCCGAGCACGATCTCCTTGAGCGCGTTCATGTCGTCGGGTCCGAACGTCAGCGGGCGGTCGAGGCCCATCTTGATGCCGGTCCAGCCGTTGTCGTTGTGGCTGGCGGTGACCATCGCGACGCCTTCGACATCGAGTGCGAACTGCGCGTAGTAGGCCATCGGCGACAACGCGAGGCCGATGTCGTGTACTTCCATGCCGCCGGCCATCAGGCCTGTCATCAGCGCCTGTTTCACCGACGCCGAGTACCAGCGGAAGTCATGGCCGACGACGATGCGTCGCTTCACGCCGCGGTCGGTGAAGAGCTGCGCGAGGCCCAGCCCCACGGCGTTGAGCCCCATGAGGTTGATCTCTTCGGGGAACAGCCAGCGCGCGTCGTATTCGCGAAAACCGGTCGGCTTGACGAGGGGAAGGCGCTCGAAGTCGGCGGTGTTGGGTTTCAGATCGGCGCGCGGAATCGGCAGCATGATGGGGTCCCCTGGGGCTCTTGCTGAGTAATGACAGGGCGCGTTCTAGCGGAGGCCGCCTAAACGACCAATGAACCGCCTGCAGAGTTCGTTGTGGGGTTTACCTGCTGGAGCGTGGGTAGGGAAGCTCCCTACTCCTCCAGGATCAACTCGCCGCGCCGCATGTCCGCTCGCGACAGCCGGCCGAGGAAGGTCATCCCCAGCAATGTCTGGTGGAGCTTGCCGGGCTCGGACACCGCCGCCTTGACGTTGCGCACGGTGATGCCGCCGATCGAGATCTGGTCGATTGTCACAGGCGCGATCTTCGCCATGCCGTTGGCAGTGTTGACGCGGTGCGTGAAATCGGTCGGGCGCACGTAGATGCCGGCCCGCTCCGCGTCCTCCCATGTGAACGCCACGATCGAGGCGCCGGTATCGACCATAACCTCGATGGTGCGGCCATTGACTTCGGCGCTGGTCACGAAGTGGCCCAACGGGTCGGCGCGCAATTGAACGGTGCTACCCGAGGAGGAAGACGATGCCACGGGCTCTTTGTCCGTGCTGGACTTGGTGGCCGTGGGGGCCTCGAGCGAGATGCCGAATACCTGGCGCGTTACGCCGCGCAGTTCGTCGAAATAGATGATTGAGCCGACCGTGCACAGGCTTGCAAAAAGCCAGCTTGCGGCCGTGCCGAGTGCGCTTCCCAGGGGCGAGGACTGTGCCATGCAATCGTTCCACGCGGCCAATGAACGGCTGCGCGCGCGGGCGTTGCGCGGCCTCAGCCCCTCAAGGTGAGATAGTCTCCAGAGAACTCATATGACTTGAGGCGCCTTAAAAAACTGATACCGAGCAAGCTTTCCTTAAGGGCGCCGGGGCGGGCTACCAGCGCATCGACGCCGTCAATCGAGATCGTTCCGATTGCAACCTGGCCCAGGCGCACGGCCGCGGCATAGGCGAGCCCGTTGGCTGTCTGCACGGGCACCGTGTAGGAGAGCTTGTCAAGGTCGAGCCCGATCGCCTTGGCATCGGCCGCGCGCAGCACCACGGTCGAGGCGCCGGTGTCGACCAGCGTCGGGATGGAGGCGCCGCCGATCGTGACGCGCGCCACGAAATGCCCGTCCGAGCGGCGGCGGATGCGGACGGCACGTTCACCGGCGGTGCGCGGCTCCACGTTCTGGGTTTCGCCCGGTGGCATCAGCTCGCCGGTGATCCGGTGCGCGAACTCCACCACTTCGGCCTTGTAGGCATAGCCGCCCATCAGGCAGACCGCGACCAGCCCCCATACGCCCAAATGCTTGAGCGCGGTGCCCAGGCGCCCGCGATATCCCGCCAGCACCGACGTGCCGATGAAGGCGAGCAGTGTTCCCCCGATCAGCAGCGACGCGAAGTCCTGGTCGGAAAGGCCGGCAATCATCGGGCCTTCCCCGCGCAAGACGAGCGCAAGGCCACCAACGATCAGCGCTATCAACGGAAGCCACTTCATCTGCCGGAAACCCTGCCGCCTTCCAAGATTTGTCGATTCCGCAGCGCGTCCATGATGCGGCTGCGTTCCCGCGCCGACAAGGTGGCCCACGCCGCGATCTCGGCAAGGCTGCGCCTGCAACCTGTGCACAGTCGCGATTTCTCATCGACCACACAAACGTTTACGCAGGGTGTCTCGATCGCGGATCGTGTGCTCATGCCGGCATGCATACTGGATTCTCTGCCAAAATCCATGTGGGTCAGCAACTTGTTTATCGCGCAGGCCAAGTTCTATTGTAGGGAAGCGAAATTGGCCCGCTAACAGTTGCCGCGCGTCTAACCCCAGGAGAACCGCTCCATGACATCCCTGGCTGAACTGCGGCGCGCGCGCCTGCTGGATGCCATGCGCACCGAAGGGCGCGATGCGCTCGTGTTCTGCGGAACATCCTGGCAGGAAGCGTACCTGCGCTATGTCGCGGACTTCGGGATACTGGAGGGCGATGGCCTCGCGATTCTGACCGCCGATGGCCGCTGCCGACTGTGGCTCGACAGCGCCGCCGACTGGGAGCGTGCCCAGGGCGAGGCCAACGGCTGTGACGTCCGCTTCGCGCGCGACATGGCCAAGGCGGTACTCGCCGAGGTCGAGGGAATGTCGAACCAGCGCATTGCGTTATTGCCGCAGCACCTCGTGCCCACGTGGCTTGCCCGCGCGCAGCCCGAGCGTCATCTGCGGCTGGAGGATGGCGGCGCACTGATCGACCGTTTGCTGATGGAGAAGCTGCCGGTCGAGATCGATGCGATCAGGCGGTCGGCAGCTATCGCGGACGAAGGTTATGCGTATTTCATGGAAGTCGCGCGGCCCGGGCGGACGCAATACGAGGTCGTCGCCGATGTCGAGGCGTTCCTACGGCGGCGTGGTGCGCCCGACAATTTCCAGATCATCGGCTCGGGCGGCGCCGATGTGCGCGGCATGACACCGCCATCGGAACGCCGGCTCGCGGTTGGCGATATGGTGACGACCGAATTGACGCCGGCTGCCGACGGCTATTTCGCGCAGATATGCCGCACGATGGTGCTCGGCAAATCCACCGCACCGCAGAAGAAGGCGTTCGGCGTGTGGCTGGAGTCGATGGAAGCCGGCATCGCGGCGGTGCGTCCGGGCGTTACCGCAGCGGACATCGCGCGCGCGGAAAACGATGTGTTCCGCCGCTATGGCCTCGGCGAATACTGCACCAACAAATACACGCGCGTGCGCGGTCACGGCCTGGGTCTGATGCCCGACATGAAGCCGGCCATCCTCGAGGACGTGAACGTCGAGTTGAAAGCCGGCATGACGATCATCGTGCACCCCAACACCTATCATCCCGAGGTCGGTTACATGGTGTTGGGCGATGTCGTCGCCGTCACGCAGAACGGCTGCGAGGTGCTGACGAAAACGGCGCGCCGGTTGTTCGAGGTGTAGGCATTGGGCGGTAGGCAGTGGGGGACGGGAGTCTATCCCCTCTCCCCGTGCAGCGTAGTAAAACGGGGAGAGGGTTAGGTTGAGGGGCAGCAACACGCGATGCGTTTAGACCGAAAATACTCTGGCGCACGCGGCTGCCCCTCACCCCGATCCTCTCCCCATCATGAAGTATGATGGGGAGAGGCAGAGATGCGCCGAGGTCTCATTTCATGGTCACGGGCCGAGTTGCCGGAAGCGGTGCTCGATGCGCGCGTGGCGGCCGTGCAAGCGGCAATGGCCAAGGCCGGGTTCGATGCGCTCATCGTCTATACGACACCGGCGCGGGCGGCCGGCGTCGCCTGGCTCGCGGGCTTCGTTCCGTACTGGAACCAGGGCCTGCTGGTGATCGAGCGCACGGGCCAGCCGTTGCTCGTCTCCGCGCTGTCGAACCGCGTCAATGGCTGGATGCGGCGCAACGCACATGTGCGCGACGTTCGCAATGCCGCGCGGATCGGTGCGGAGGTCGCCAGCGTCGTCGCGGAGGGCAAGCCGAAAGCGCGGATCGGGGTTGTCGATCTGATGCAGCTGCCGGCCGCCGTGATCGCGGACATGGCGGCGGGTGGCCATCGCGTCGAGGATGGTAGCGCGGTGTTGGCAGGCTTGCGTGCGGTTGCCGATCCGTCGGATCTGGCGCTGCATTTTCGCGCGGCCGCCATCGCGCATCAGGCGCTGGGGGCTATCCCAGCGGGCGAAACGGACGCCCGTGCGGTGGTCGCAGCCATCGACGGTGAAGCGCGCCGGCTCGGGGCCGAGGAGGCCTATCCCGCAGTGGCGGTCGATCTCGAACGTAGCCGCAATCTCGTCCGGCTTGATGGTGCCGCGCGGCTTGGCGCGCTCTCGGCGATAAGGTTGTCGGTTGCCTACAAGGGCGCGTGGGTACGCATGACGCGCACGTTGGCGCGCGATGAGGCTGTGGTGGCTCGCATCGCGATGGCGTCCGAAAGGCTGGGGACGGCGGTCGCGTCGCTGCCCCTCACCAATGCTCTGGCCACGTGCAAGACCTGGCTAGTCGAGGGCACCCGCACGACAGTGCCTCTCGAACCGCTCGCCGGTACGATGATCGACGACGCGGTGGTGCTCACCCCCGGCAGCCTCGTCAATGCGCAGGCGACAATCGAGATCGACGGCACGCCGGTGCTGATCGGTGGACCCGTGCTTGTCGGGCGCAACGGCGCTG
>CAMDPA010000201.1 GCA_945903565.1 Devosia equisanguinis
CTGATTGCCATGAGTGTTGGGTTGAGCTTTTGCGAAACCTAACATCGTCAGGCACCACGTGGAGTGTTGGGTTTCGCAAAAGTTCAACCCAACCTACACAACTTTTAACCCTTCGCAAAAAACCTGTTCTCCGGCCGCGGCAGCCCAAGGTTCTCGCGCAACGTCTTGCCCTCGTACTCGCGCCGGAACAACCCGCGCGCCTGCAGCTCCGGCACCACCTTGTCGCAGAAGTCCTCGAGACCGCCCGGCATGTAGGGGAACTGCACGGTGAAGCCGTCCGAGCCTTCCTTCTCCAGCCACTCCTGCATCTCGTCGGCGATCGACTTCGGCGTGCCGGTCATGCCGAGGCCGCCGTGGCCGCCCAGCCGCTGGGCAAGCTGGCGCACGGTGAGGTTCTCGCGGCGAGCCAGCGCAATGGCACGCTCGCGGCCGCTCTTGCCGGCGTTGGTCTCCGGGATCTCGGGCAACGGACCGTCCGGATCGAACGTGCGGGCATCGACGCCAAGATTGATCGAAAGCTGGCCGATCGCATTGGCGTAGTCGACGAGGCTGTCGAGCTTCGCACGTTTGGCCTTCGCCTTCTCCATGGTATCGCCGACCACGACGAAGCAGCCCGGCAGGATCTTCATGTGATCGGGGTTGCGGCCGATCTTCTTCATCCGGCCCTTCACGTCCGCATAGAACGCGCGGCCGACCTCCAGATTCGATTGCGCGGTGAACACCGCCTCCGCCGTCTCGGCGGCGAGCTGCCGCCCGGGCTCGGACGCGCCGGCCTGGACGATCACCGGCCAGCCTTGCACGGGCCGGGCGATATTGAGCGGGCCCTTCACGCTGAGATACTCGCCCTTGTGGCCGAGCACGTGCATCTTCTCGGGATCGACGTAGACGCCGTTGTCGACATCGCGCACGAACGCGTCATCGGCCCAGCTGTCCCACAGTCCCGTCACAACCTCGTAGAACTCGCGTGCGCGGCGATAGCGGTCGCCGTGCTCCATATGCTCATCCATGCCGAAGTTCAGCGCCGCGTCCGGGTTCGACGTGGTGACGATGTTCCAGCCCGAGCGCCCGTTGGAGATATGGTCGAGCGAGGCGAACCGGCGCGCGATGTGCCAGGGCGCGTCGTACGTCGTAGAGCCTGTCGCGACGAGGCCGATGTGGTCGGTGCACTGGCTCAGCGCCGAGAGCAGCGTGAACGGCTCGAACGACGTCGTGGTGTGGCTGCGCTTCAGCGCGTCGACCGACATGTTGAGCACGGCCATGTGGTCGGCCATGAAGAATGCATCGAATTTCGCCGCCTCGAGTCGCCGGATCAGCGACTTCATGCGCACGAAATTGAAGTTCGAATCGGGCCACGCGCCGGGGAAACGCCACGCGCCGGGGTGAAGGCTGGTCGGACGCATGAACGCACCGAGACGAAGCTGGCGAGTGGCGGCCATGATGTGTTCTCCGATCTAAAGGGGCGGCATAGGCCGCGTCGGCACATCATGTCATGGAGCAAACGACCCGGCCAGATCTGTAGGCACCAGCGCCGCCAGATCAGCCCGACGTAACCGCGCCATCGTCTTCCCCGGCACCCGCGGCAGGCCCAGCGCGTCCCGCCCGGTGCTGCCGCGTCTGCATATACTCCGCACTGCGCATCTCGATCAGGCGGCTCGCCGTTCGCTCGAACAGGATCGCCACGTCACCCTCGGGATAGAGCTGGTGCGGCTCCGCGTCGGCCGCCGCGATCAAGCACACCCCGCCATCGTACAGCGTATCGATCAGGTTGATGAACCGCCGCGCCTCGTCCTTGCGGGTCGGCGAAAGCCTGGGAATGCCACTCAGCATGACGGTATGGAATGACCGGGCGATCGCCAGGAAGTCGAGCGCTCCGAGCGGCTTCACGCACAAGTCCGAAAACTCGAACCGCGCTACACCCATTGCCGCTTCCGGCACCGGAAGCTTGCGCCCCTTGAGCTCGATTTCAGCCGGCGCCCCGCGCTGCTGCCCCGTCAGCCGCTCGAACACCGCCCGCATCTCGACTTCCGCGGCCCGGTCCGACGGGGTGAAATAGAGCTGCCGCCCCGCCAGCTTGGCCAAGCGAAAGTCGCGCGCCGCAGCCAACGGCAATACCGCCATCCGGCTTTCAATGAGATCGATGAACGGCAAAAACAGCTGCCGGTTCAGCCCACCGGCATACAAACCCGCAGGCGCCACATTGGACGTCGCGACCACCACGATGCCTTCCTCGAACATCGCCTGGAACAGCCGTCCGATAATCATGGCGTCCGCGATGTTGGTGATGTGCATCTCGTCGAAGCACAGCAGCCGCGCCTCGGCCGCAAAACTGCGGCCAACCTCGAGTACCGGATCGCCACGCGCCGTCTTGCGGGCGGCATTCAGGCGGTCCTGCGCCGCCGCCATGAACTCGTGGAAGTGATACCGCTTGCGCGGCGTGAATTTCACGCGGCCGAAGAACATATCCATCAGCATCGTTTTGCCGCTGCCGACGGGACCGTGGATATAGAGCCCCCGCGGCGCTTCGGCTGTCCGCAGGCCGATCAACGTGCTCAAACTTGGCCCGCCCGGCCGCCACTTCCGCAGATCGCGCGCAACTTGCCGCAGCGCTTTAGCCCCGGCCAGCTGCGCCGGATCGGCGTCCAGCTTTCCGGAGGCAACTAGCTCGCGATAGCTCGGCAGGGCGGTGGATGACATGGTCGCCCCGGCTACCGCGCGCAACTGCCGCGGTCAAGCAGACGCCTGCGCCGCATCACAAAAAACCGCCGTCGATGCAGAAGTGCGACCTGTTTGCACACCCAGCCCAGCGAGAACCGCGGCATCATCGCCCCGACACATTGTGCAGCGCACAACAATCACCATCTCAACACCATGCAGCCTTTCCGCACTCTGCCGAGACGGCAGGCGGATGGCTGCGATCGAGCAACCGGAAACAGCGGGAGACCGATCATGAGCGATAGTGCAGTCAACACGTCGACCAACTTCAAGGGCACCATTCGTAAGCTATGGCCCAATGAAGCGGAGAAGTTCCGCGACCATCTCTTGCGCCTGGACAAAGCCAGCCGCCGCATGCGTTTCGCCCACAGCGTCTCGGACACCTATATCGACGAATACGCAGCCCGCATGAGCGACATGGGCAGCGTCATCTATGGCTACGTCGAGGACGACGAGGTGCGCGCTGCCGCCGAACTGCGAAAGCTCAGCGACATCTGGGGGCAGGAGGCCGAAGCTGCCTTCTCCGTGGAGACCACACACCAGGACCTTGGTATCGGCACGGAACTTATGGGCCGCATCATTCGCTCCGCGCGCAACCGCGCCGTCGGCCGCATCTATATGAGCTGCCTTGCCGAGAACCGCAGGATGCAGGCGATCGCACGCAAGCACGGTGCTGACTTGGCATTCGAAGAGGGCGAGGTCGTTGGCGAGATCTTGCCGAGCGGTTCGAACTATTTCTCGATGCTCGCCGAAGCCGTCGACGACCGCGTCGGTTATATGCTCGCGGTTCTCGATCTCCAGGGGCGGCTTTCGCGCGCCGCGTGATCGGCGCATTACCTTTGCGCAAATCTTCCGCATTGAAATAGACGCCGGAATACATTCCGGACGCAGCCTCAACCGCTGCCCACCAAGCTGCGCCCACTGCTGGACTTGTGCGCTCCGGCTATTTCAATCTATACGAGTCACCGTAGAGACCATTGAAAATCAACGAAAATGATGATTTAGAGCAACACTTCCATGAGTACGGCAAAGAAAAATGCACTGCACTTTGTTTTTGACTGTCGACGAATCAAATGTTTCTGCAAATGATTTGCATGCGCTCGAATGATTCGGCCGCAGACCAAAGATAGGGAGATTGATCAATGGCTAAGGTTGCTGTGAAGAAAGCTTCTGCGAAGAAGGCCCCGGCTCGCAAGGCCGCTGTCGAGACCGTCAAGACGACCGCCCGCAAGGCGACGAACCCGGCTGCTCGCAAGACCGCTGGTCGGGCCAAGAAGGCTCGCTAAAAAGGCCGGCGCGGCCCCGCTGGGCAGGCGGACGCGCCAACCTTTTTGCCGGAACAAGACCGGGGGCTCGCGATCGCGGCTCCCGGCTTTTTTGTTTTTAGAGCCTCTCGAATACCAGCTTTGGTTGCGCGTAAAAGATAATCGAACGTTAATTTTCAAACGTGACAAACGGCCTCGATATTGTGGCCATCTGGATCGAGCACGAAGGCCCCGTAATAGTTTTCGTGATAATGCGGCCGAAGGCCTGGCGCGCCATTGTCCTTTCCGCCCGCCTTGAGCGCGGTGGTATAGAACTCCTCCACCCCCTTGCGGGTTTTCGCCTTGAAGGCGATATGCATCGATCCCTTAGAGGGCTTGCCCACCGTGATCCAGAACCGCGGCCGCCCTTCCGTACCGAACCCGGCATGCGCCTTGTCGCCATCGTGCTGCGAGTTGACCTCCAGCACCAACATATAGCCGAGTGGCGTCAACGCCTGCAGATAGAAGGCCTTGGACTTGTTGTAGTTCGAGGCCGGGATACTGACGTGATCAAGCATGGAGATTGCCTTACGCTGGTGCCATCGCACCACACGCTAGCATGCCCGGGCATGCCGGCAATCCATAACAATCCAAGGCATGGTTAGCACCTGCCCCGAACCTGCCTGCCACCTGCCCTGGACTGCCCATGCCGAGGCAGCCCCATTTACACCCGCCGCTCGACCATCAGCTTCTTGAGCTCGGCGATCGCCTTCGCCGGATTGAGCCCCTTGGGGCACGCCTTGGCGCAATTCATGATCGTGTGGCAGCGATAGAGCCGGAACGGATCCTCGAGATTATCGAGCCGTTCGCCGGTCGCCTCGTCGCGGCTGTCGATCACCCAGCGATAGGCCTGCAGCAGCACGGCCGGACCGAGATAACGGTCCTGGTTCCACCAGTAGCTCGGGCACGAGGTCGAGCAGCACGCGCACAGGATGCACGCGTAAAGACCGTCGAGTTTCTCGCGGTCGGGACGCGACTGCTTCCACTCCTTCGGCGGCGTCGGGGTCGAGGTCTTGAGCCACGGCTCGATCGAGCGGTGCTGCGCGTAGAAGTTGGTCATGTCCGGAACGAGGTCCTTGACCACCTTCATGTGCGGCAGCGGATAGACCTTCACCGCCCCCCTCACGTCATCCATCGCGGTCAGGCAGGCGAGCTTGTTGGTGCCGTCGATGTTCATCGCGCACGAACCGCAGATGCCCTCGCGGCACGAGCGGCGGAACGTCAGCGTCGGGTCGATCTCGTTCTTGATCTTCATTAGGCCATCGAGCACCATCGGCCCGCATTCCTTGAGATCGATATGATAGCTGTCGACGCGCGGATTGTCCGCGTCATCCGGGTTCCAGCGATAGATGCGGAACTCGCGCCAGTCGCCCTTGCCTTTCGGCGCGTTCCAAGACTTGCCACGCTTGACTTTGGAATTTCTCGGCAGAGTGAGCTGGACCATGTGCACGTCCCCGGTAGGCGCTGATGCGTATGACACAGCGCTCTCCTTACCGGGCCGGCTATGGCTGTCAACGCGCGAAACGCTGCAGGCGTTCCGCCACTGAACATTGCTGACGGAAGCCACTGGAATTGAGCCCGAAAGGCCTCGACCGCCCAGTGAACGCGTCAGCTTTCGATTGTCGGAAGCGGTGGCAATCGCAGACCGCGCGCTTCGATCTCGCTGGTAAGGTCGGCGATGTGGCGTCGGCTCAAGGCAGTACCGTGATAGCGGCCCTTGCGCTCCTTCGCGATGATGCCTGCATTGACGAGCCGAATGAGATGTGCGGTTACGGCTTCGTCCGAAAGCCCCTGCTCGATCGCCTTTGCCGCCCTGATCAGATCGGCCGACCTGGCGGCAACATTGCCCGCACTCACAGCCGAAACGAGCACATACTCCCGGCACAGCACCACATCGTCGCGGTCCTTCAGAACAGCGATGCCAACCGATTGGCCTGTCGCGTTATCGGCTGAACTCGCCCGCTGCGGGCGCCCACGGCTGGCGATCTCTGCCAATGCGGAATCCAGCCTGGTCCTGAGCCGCTCCGCCAACTGCAGAGCCGCATCTTTGTCATGTTCGGCCAATGCCTGCACGGCACCGCCGACGCCGGATTGATAGCGCGCCGCCAACTCGTTGACGATCTGCTCACTGCTGATCCCGCCTTTGGCGAACTCAGCCAGCAGCCTGCGCGTCTCGTCCTTCTCGCGAACCAGCTCCGCAACCAGCTCGACAAGGGCGGAAATCGAATCAGAACTGACACTAGGAGGCATTAACAACCAACGCTGTAACGACCAGAACTAACCGAAATCGTACATTACATACTGCGGGATATCAAGCCAAGCTCAACCACGAGAGTCAGTTAACCAAGTATGATTCTACCGTTAAACAACGGCTTATCGAGGTTGACGCAGAAAATCTAACATGGAAAATATAACAAAGACTCGAGCGAGTATCAGATGCTTCAGCGTAAATCACATCATCGCCCTAAGGTGCCCTGGCTGTTGCGCGGCAAACTCGTATTCGCCAGCTACCGTCGGCGGGACAGTTCCGACATCACCGGACGGATCTGCGACAGGCTGGTAACGGAGATCGGCCGACGCCGCCTCATCAGGGACATCGACTCGATTCCGCTCGGCGCAGATTTCCGCGACTTCATCGAGCACGTGATACCCTCGTGTCGGGTCGTTCTCGCACTGATCGGAATGGACTGGCATATCGAAGCGGGCGCTGACGGCCGGCGCTACTTTGATGATCCCAAGGATATGGTGGGCTTTGAGCTGGCTTGTGCGCTGAGGCATGGCGTCCGAGTTGTACCGGTGCTCGTCGGTGGAGCAAGCATGCCGGCCCCCGAAGCCTTGCCCGAGACGTTGCGACCAATCGCCAGCCTCCAAGGCATCGCCGTGCGCAGCGATCCCGACTTTCACCGCGATATGGACCGGCTGGTGGCAGGCCTGTAGTCGACCCGCCGCTTCCACCTACTCCACCTTGTGTTTCTTTAAGTCCCGCACCAGCCCGGCCAGCTTCTCCGCGATCTCCACACCCGCATCGACCGTGACCTTGAGCGATGCCCGCTGTGCGAACAGCTTGTTCAGCCGCTCCTGCTGTTCGCCAAAGCCGAAGAACACTTCTTCCGGTGCGTCGATTTCGCCATCCTCGATCGCGGACATGGCTTCGAAGCTGTTGTGCGCGGCCAGCACCAGCATGCTCGCGACTTCGGTGATGATCTGCTGATAAAGCCGCGTTGAATCGTCATCCACACGTCCGCCGTGTACGCCGAACTTCATCGGCGCAGCCGGCGCGCCTTCCCCGGTGAACAGCTTGGGGTGGCGCTGAAAGCGCCGGAAGATGTCCTGCAGTCCGATGCAGCAGCTTTCGAGGTCACGCAGCGCCATCCCCGCCTTGCGACGGCTCTTGGAGCGGTCGGCTGTGCGCTCCTGCGCCACCCAGTTGATGGCCGCGATCGATGCGATGGCGCCCAGCGCGGCCAACGCCGGCAGCACCGCCGCGAACGGATCGGGCGCCAGCCGCATATCGGCTTCGTTCTTCGAGGGGGTCTTGAGTTCGCGTTCCACGCCGGTCCAATCCAAATTTCGGATGCGGCAGCACAACGTGCTGAGCCGTGCATAGTCGAATCGGAGAGCGGATTACTTGCACGGCGAACATGGCAAGCCAATGCTGTCCGCCCACATAATTGTGCAGGGCAGGCTGTGACCAAGCCGCCGCCTTGTGCAAGGGGCGCCGGCTGCTATTGTCGCGCCGCATCACACGGGAGCAGGAACGCATGAAGCTTGTGACATTTTTCGACGCTGGTGAGCGGCGGCTCGGCGTGCTTGCGGGCGGCGACATCGTCGACCTTCTCGCAGGCCTGCTCACCACCGACGCTGCCTCCCGCCGCCATTTCACCGACGCCGTCGCGTTCATCCGCGGCGCGGCCGAAGCCCGAGTCCTTGCCGAACGGATCGTTGCGCAAGCCCCCGCATCCGCACGTCGCAAGGCCGATACCACTGAACTTGCCGCCCCGATGCTACCGACCACGATCCTGTGCTCGGGTTCGAACTACCTCGACCACAACCAGGAAAAAGCCAACACGCCGATCTCGGGCAAGGAGCCGGAGTTCTTCATCAAGACGTCCGACTGCGTGGTCGGTCCCGGCGAACCGATCGTGCTCGACGAAAGGGTCACCCGCAAACTCGACTGCGAAACCGAACTCGCCATCGTGATCGGCAAGGCCGGGCGTCACATCCCGGTCGCCAGCGCCCTCGACCACATTTTCGGCTATACCATCGTCAACGACGTGACCGCCCGCGACCGCCAGGTCCGCCGCAATGCCGAGGGCATGGTCTGGTACGAGCTCGGCCGCGGCAAGGCGTTCGATTCATCCGCCCCCCTCGGCCCCGTGATCGTCACGTCGGACGAGATCGGCAACCCGCAGACGCTCGCCCTCAAGACCCGCATCAACTGCGAATTGCGCCAGTCGAGCACCACCGCGCAGATGATCTGGAGCTGCGCCGAGCTGGTCCACTTCTTCTCCGATAACTTCACCTTGCGGCCCGGCATGGTCATCATCACGGGCACGCCCGCCGGCACCGCCTGGTCGCAGGACAAGGACCTCGGCGGCAGCGGCAAGTCTCCACCAGGCGTGGTCCCCGCCAAGGGCTATTGCCAGCCCGGCGACATCGTCGAATGCGAGATCGAAAAGATCGGCGTGCTGCGCAATCGGGTCGTGGCGGGTTGAGGATCACGCCATGACCGACGCCGGTCCAATCGTGCGCATCCTCGTCGACGCCGACGCGTGCCCGGTGAAGGACGAGATCTACAAGGTCGCCTTCCGCTATGCCGTGCCGGTCGAGATCGTCGCCAACAGCTACATGCGCGTACCCGTCGACCCGCTGATCCGGCAAGTCGTGGTCGACGACAAATTCGATGCCGCCGACGATTACATCGCCGGTCAAGCCGGCGCGAAATCCGTCGTCGTCACGGCAGACATTCTGCTTGCGGATCGCTGCCTCAAGGCGAATGCAACGGTCATCGGCCCAAACGGCAAGCCCTTCACCACCAGCTCGATCGGCACCGCGATCGCCACCCGCGCGATCATGGCCGACCTGCGTGCCGGCGGCGGCGGCGAAGGCATCGGCGGCCCGCCCCCCTTCTCGAAAACCGACCGCTCCCGCTTCCTCTCGGCCTTGGACGAAGCCCTCTTCCGTTTGCGGCGCACCTGACCAAGGCCGACGGAGCAAACCTCCGTTACCAAGCCCCCTCTCGCGCGCGACTTACGCCGTGCTAGAGCATTTTCCACCTGATCTGGGTCGCTACCCGTATCCGGCGTGGCGAAAGTAGTTCGCGCACTCGTCGGGTGCAAACGTCGTGATGAGGCGGCC
>CAMDPA010000202.1 GCA_945903565.1 Devosia equisanguinis
CGCTGCGCAAGGGCGCGGCCCGCACCGTGAAGGCGCTGATGAAGCTGATCGGCCGCCTCATCAAGACGTTTGCACCCGACGAGTGCGCGAACTACTTTCGCCACGCCGGATACGGGTAGCGACCCAGATCAGGTGGAAAATGCTCTAGAGTCCAGGGGAGAGCTGCCGGCGCCGCGATGGGCGGCTGCGGCGTCAGCGAGGATGTCGCCCGTGTCTTTCACGCTCATGATCTTGAGATCGCTGAGCGCGAGCAGCAGCGACTCGCAGATCGCCAGCGCGGCGAGTCCGGCCGCATCGCCCGTCATGTCTGTCGGCTTGGCCATTTGATGTCACTCGCTCCACGGTGGTGGAAGGCACCACGACGCTCTCGAGACGCATTCTACCTCCCGGCATGCGAAGCGAGGCTAACCTGTATTGGTGCACTGCGATCTTGTCCGGTTTGATGCGTCGCGGTGGAAAGGCTGCGTATTCTTGAGACGGGCGATTGCCCGGATCGCCAGGGGCTGCTTTGCGAGTTCGACCCGATGCCGCACGATGACAACTGCCTGCCGAAGAAGCTGAACAGCTTCATCCCCTTGTCGGGGCCGGAGCTGGGCTGTCTCGCAGAGCTGCAAGCGGCACCCATTCGTGTGAAGCGCGGCAAGGAGCTGGTGCACGAAGGGCAGACGGGCCACAAGGCCTACATCCTGCAGTCTGGTTGGCCTGCAGCTTCAAGCTGCTGCCGGACGGCGGACGCCAGATTATTGGATTTCCTGTGCCCGGTGACTGCATCGGATTGCGCAGCGTGCTGCTGCGCACGTCGGATCACTCGTTTTCGGCGTTGACCGATGCCGTCGTCAGCAGCGTCGAGGCATCGCGCATGTTGCAAATCTTCAACGAGTTCCCTCGTCTCGCCGCCGCGATCCTGTGGGCGGCCTCGCGGGATGAAGCCATGGTCGTGGAGCACCTCGTCAACATCGGGCGCCGGAGCGCAACCGAGCGGACCGCCCACTTCTTTCTCGAGCTGTGCGAGCGGCTGCGGCTGGTTGGGCTGGCGAGCGACACCGAGTTCATCTGCCCGCTCAATCAGTATGTGTTGGCCGACGCGCTCGGGCTGAGCGCCATCCACGTCAACCGGGTCCTGCAGCAGTTGCGCGAGAGCGGTCTGATGACGCTCCAGAACCGCAAGGTCATCATTCACGATGTCGGTGGCCTCAAGGCGCTGGCCGGATTCCAGGACCAGTCGGGCGGCAGGATCAACAAGTCGTAAGGGCCCGGCGCCCGAGCTTCAACTGCGTGCCTGCAGCAGCACGAACCAGTGTTTGCGGTTGAGGGAGCACTCGTCGGAATAGTGCGGGGCGACGGGCTTGGCAGGATCGGCCTTCGGGAACGTCCAGCGGCCGTCGACCTTGCAGCCGTCGGGCTGGATCTCGGCGAGCGTGCCATCGCGGCGTCGCAAGGCCAGTTTCTTGACCGTCACGGCCTGTTGCACGTTGCCGCCGACAACATAGACGCGGCCGGCCTTCATATCGACGTGGGCGACGACATCGCAGTGCGATTTATAGATCGAATCGGATTTCGCCGTGTCGGCGAGGTCGTCGAGGATCATGCCGCGGATCTCGGCGGCGCGCTTGGCGCCATGCAGCCGGTTGTGCCGGTGGTAGCAGACGAGATCACCGAGCCGCGGGCGGGCGCTGGTGAGCGGACAGGCGCGGTAGAAGCCTTCGGTCTTGGTGCCGGCCGTCTCGGCCAAGGCAATCTCGAACGCTTTGTAGATGTAGGTTCCGTGGGCCTCGCTGAAGTCGAACTCGGTCTCGCTCATCCCCGACTGCCGCATCACCGCGCTGATGAAGGCGGCGGACCAGGCAACGTCGTTGATGGCCGCGCGAATGAGCGCTTCCTTCATGATCTCCTTCTCGAGCGGGCTGAGCTTCACGGAGCCATTGATGCTGTCGATCGCCTGCAACGCCTTGTCCAAGCCGAGACGCGCTGGCTTGGCGATATCCTGGTCGTCGGGCTGGGCGGAGGCATCGGCGAAACCGCGCAGCCGCAGGAATCGCTTGGCTGCGTCGACAGGTTGCTTGGCGTCGGCCAGCAGGCGCCAATAGCGCAACACGTGCCACCAGCCCAGGTGTCCCAGCCGATAGGTCGTGATGTTCTCGTCGCTCTCCTCCTGCTCGGATTCGATGACGCCGAAGCTGAACAGGCGGCCATTGCCATCGATGCGGTGGCCGCCGAAATAGTAGAACTCGTCCTTTGCGGTTTCAGCGATTTTCAGCGCTTTGGCGGAGGGTTTCGCGCGTGCGGTTGTCGCGCACTGCTTGCTGATCGCTGCCCACTCCGGGCGCGGCTTGGCGGGCGGGGGCGTGGTCTCGGTCCTTGCGGTTTGGGCCAAACCCGCCGACGATGCGGTGAGCGTTGCCGCTAGCGTGAGCGCAAGGGCTAGAGTCGTGCGCAGCATCGGGCTCTCCGGAAATAATGCTTCGTTCCGTTTGCGCTGTTTCTGGCCAAGCTACCGCGCAGCCTGCTGGATCGCGTGCCAGATGCGTTGCGGCGTCGCCGGCATGTCCATGTGCGTGATGCCCAGGTGCGACAGCGCGTCGACAACGGCGTTCATCGTCGAGGCCAACGCAGGCGTCGTACCACCCTCGCCACCAGCGCGAACACCGAGCGGGTTCGACGGCGCGGGCACTTCGCTCAAGGCCGTGACGTAACGCGGCAGCATATCGGCGCGTGGCATCGCGTAGTCCATGAACGAGGCGGTCAAAGGCTGTCCCGTCTCCGGATCGAAGTGACAGGTCTCCCACAAGGCCTGACCGACGCCCTGCGCGATGCCGCCGTGCGTCTGGCCGTCAAGCACGAGCGGGTTGATGGCGCGGCCCACATCGTCGACCGCGGCGTAACGAACAAGCTCCAGCGCGCCGGTGTCGGGGTCGATCTCGACCTCTGCTACGGCGGCGCCATAGGGGAAGCCGGCGTGACGGAAGTGCTCCTCGTGCTGCGCGGTGAGCGCCCCTTTCAGGTCGGCGGGCAAGTCGGCGCGGGTGAGGCCCGCGTGCGCTGCTTCGAACAGGCTGAGCTTGCGGTTGGTGCCTTTCACCGCGAGCAGACCGCCTGAGAATTCGATGTCGTCCGGCGTGGCGTCGAGCACGTGCGCGGCGATGCGCTTGGCCTTCAGGATCACCGCGTCCGACGACTTGCCCATCACGAAGCCGGCCATCCGCATCGAGCGGCCGGAGTGCGAGCCGCCGCCCACGGGAATGATGTCGGTGTCGCTCTCGATCACGCGTATGCAGTCGAACGGCACGCCGAGCCATTCGGCCACGCATTGTGCATACGTCGTCTCGTGCGCCTGCCCGGACGACAACGTGCCAACCAGCACCTCGACGGTGCCTTCCGGCTTGACGGTGACGGCCGACCACTCGCGCGGCGCGCCCATCGTGATCTCGATGTAGTTGCCAAGGCCGATGCCGCGCAGCTTGCCGCGCGTGGCCGCCTCCGCCTTGCGTTGCGCAAAGCCCTGCCAGTCGGAGAGGCGCAAGGCCGTGTTCATGGCGCGCTCGTACTCGCCGCTGTCGTAGGTGCAGCCGATCGGGTTGCGGTAGGGCATCTCGGTCGGCTTGATGAGGTTGCGGCGGCGCATCTCGATGCGGTCCAGGCCGAGCTGCGTTGCCGCGATGTCCATCAACCGCTCGATGATGAACATCGCCTCGGGGCGGCCGGCGCTGCGGTAGGGGATCGTCGGCGGCGTGTTGGTGAGCACGGTTCGGCCGCGCACGAAGCCGGCTGGCACGCGATAGACGCCGTTGATGATCGTCATGCCCTTGCGCAGCGGCACCATCGACGCGGCGTAGCTGCCGATGTTGGAGAGCGTATCGATGCGCAGGCCGAGGATGCGCCCATCGGCGTCGAGCGCCATTTCGGCGGTGGAGACCTGGTCGCGGCCCTGGTGGTCGGACAGGAACGCTTCGGATCGATCGGCGGTCCATTTCACGGGGCGGCCGATGCGACGCGCGGCCCACACCGCGAGCGGGAATTCCGGGAAGAGCGAATTCTTGGTGCCGAAGTTGCCGCCGATGTCGTTGGCGGTGACGCGCACCTTGTCGAAGGCGACGCCGAGGATGCTCGCGATCTCGCGCTTCTGGCGGACGATGCCGCCGCTGCCGGCATGGAGCGAATAGCGCCCGGTCGCCGCATCGAACGAGCCGACGCAGGAGCGCGCTTCCATCGGCACGCCGGTGACGCGCTGGATCACGGCGTCGAGCCGGACGACATGTTTGGCCTTGGCGAACGCCGCCGTGGTGGCGGCTTCGTCGCCCATCGCGGCTTCGACGACGATGTTGGAGGCGAGTTGCGGGAATACGCGCGGGGCGCCGGCAGCGGCGGCATTGCGCGCGCCGATCACCACCGGCAGCGGTTCGTATTCGACCTCGATGGCTTCGGCGCCATCTTTCGCGGCGGCCAGCGTTTCCGCAACGACCATCGCGATGGCCTGGCCGGCGAAGCGCACGACATCGCGCGGTAGCAGCGGGCACGGCGTTTCGGGGATCGGCGAGCCGTCGCGGTTGGCGAGTACCGGCTCGACGCTCGGCGGTGTGCCGGGCGCAGGCGGCGGGACATGGTGGTCGAGCGGCATGGGGCCGAGCTTGTCGGCGCGCACGTCGTCGCCGGTCAGCACGGCGATCACGCCGGGCAGTGCCCGGGCAGCGGTCGTGTCGATACCGGCGATGCGGGCGTGGGCGTGGGGCGAGCGCAGCATGTAGGCGTAGGCTTGGCCGGGCGCGTTGATGTCGTCGCTGAAGCGGCCGTTGCCGGTGAGGAGGCGGATGTCCTCCTTGCGCGGCACGGGCTTGCCGATGCCAAAGGCGTTGCCGGTTGTCTTGTCACCCGTCTTCGTCGTCATCGAGGCCTCATTCCGCAGGTGGCTACCGGCATTTGACGCCGCAACGGCTTTTTGTAACGTGGCTCGCGCCTTGGGAAGCCTAAACTTGAAGCCTGCGCTGCCGGACATCTGGAATCAGCCCTCGTATTGGCGCAGGATGACCGGATGCGGCTCCAGATTATCTCCGATCTTCACATCGATGTCGTCGGCGGCTTCGCGCCGTCGCTCGCGGGCGGCGTCGATGCCGTGATCGTGGCGGGCGACGTGCAAGAGGGCGTGGCCAAGGGGCTGGCGTTCCTACGCCAGCAGATCCCACGGCCGACACCGATAGTGTTCGTGCTGGGCAATCACGAGTTCTACGGGCATTTCATCATCGGCGAGCGAGCAGCCGCAATCGAGGCCGCGCGGGAGCACGACATCACGGTGCTCGACGACGCCACGGCTGTGATCGGCGGCGTACGGTTCGTGGGGGCGACGCTGTGGACGGACTTCTGCCTCAACGGCGAGGGCGCCCAGGCGATCGACATGGCGATCTCGCGCGATCGGATGAACGACTACCGCCGCATCGGCCTGCAGAAGCTGCCGTGGCAGCGGTTCACGCCGCAGGAGTCGCTGAAGCTGCACCGCGTCTCGCGGGCGTTCATCTGGCAGGAGCTGGAGAAGCGGTTCGACGGTCCCACCGTGGTCGTCACGCATCACGCGCCGCACGTGGGCAGCATCCACACGCGGTTCTCGCGGGCGTCGATCAATCCGGCCTATGTGTCGGACCAGACCGCGATCATCGAGCGGTTCCAGCCGGCGATGTGGGTGCACGGACACGTCCACAACAGCTTCGGCTATAGGGTAGGGGAGACTCGTATCGTTGCCAACCCGCGCGGCTACGGCGACGAGAACGCGGCATTCGATCCATGGCTGGTGGTGGAGTTGTGAAACCGTTTGGCGTAGGTTGAGCAGAACCGATGGCGAAGGCCCAACGTCGACGGTTCGGCTAACCGACGTTCGGTCTCGTTCCATCCCCCAACCTGCCGAATTCGTGACCTCAGCACCTCCTCCCGAAAATGCACCTGACGACGCGCCTGCCTGGACCGCACATGCCGGTCAGGCGGAGGCGTTCATGCGTGGCATTCAGGCTGCGTTCGGCGTCGCCGGATATGTACTGATCGCGGGCTCGATCGGGTTTGGTGCGCTGGTGCGCGACATGGGTCTGGGTCTCGATTTCGCAATCTGGTCGTCGTTCGTGTTCTACGCGCTGCCGGCGCAGGTGATCCTGGCCGATCAGCTTGGCCGCGGGGCGTCGATCCTCGCGGCGGCGTTCGCGGTGACGCTGACGTCGGTGCGGCTGTTGCCGATGGTGGTGACGATCTCGCCGATGCTGAGGGACTATCGCGGGCGGCGCTGGCGCGAGGTGCTGGCCGTGCATTTCGTGGCCGTCACGGCATGGATCGAGGGCACCCGGCGGCTCGAGCCATTGCCGCCGGCGCTACGGCTGTCGCACTTTTTCGGCTTCGGCGTCACCTTCATGTTCTTCTGCGCGCTCGGCGCGACGATCGGGTTTGTGATCGCAGCGTCGGTGCCGGTCGCGCTCACGGCCGCGCTGCTGTTCTTCACGCCGAGCTATTTCATGCTGTCGATGCTGGCGACCGCGCGGGCCAATGCCGACAAGATCGCCGTGGTGCTGGGCGTGGTGATCGGGCCGCTCGTCTATCTCGTGTCGCCGGATCTCGACCTGGTGGTGGCGGGGCTCGTCGGCGGCACGATTGCCTATCTGTCGGGGAGGCGGCGATGAGCCTGCTCGGCGACGGCATTACGGGCTATGTGATGATGATCGTGTTCGCGGCACTGGTGCATGAGCCGTGGCGGTGGGCGGGCTACGCGCTCGGCCGCAACCTCAATCCCGAGGACGAGATCTTCAAGTGGGTGAAGGCGGTTTCGACATCGCTCGTCGCGGCGCTGGCAGCTCGGCTGGTGCTGTTTCCCGCCGGCGCTCTTGTGAGCATCCCGCTGTGGCTGCGGGTGGTCGCGTTCGCGGTCGGCCTCGCGGTATTCTACCGGACCGGGATGACCGCCTGGAAAGGCGTGTGCGCGGGGGCTGGGTTGATCGGGGTTGGGAAGTTGGTGTTGGGGTAGAAAACACTCACGACGAAATGTCATCCGTCATTGCGGCCAGGGCGCCGGCAGTGCGGGGCAACCTCACGCGATGCAGCACATTGATATAGTCATCAAAACTGAGGGGCGGATTCAACAGTCGGGCCAAGATCGCTCGCACAGCCGCCATTAATCGTTCGGGCGCGCCGACCGCAAACTCAAGCAGGAATTGATCTGGATGAACGGCCCTGCAGTCGTGCGGCGCCGTCAGGTGGTCAGGGAAATCCTTGAGGTTGAATGTGACGATGGTCGTGGCTCCGCCAACAATCGCTGCCGCCAGCACGTGGCGATCGCCGGGATCGGGAAGTGTCAACATCGGCACCAGTTCGGCGTGCCCCATTACGCACGCGTCTGGCACATGCTTGTCCATCAACGTCCGCGTCCGGGCAAGCTGAGCAGGTGTCAAATCGTCCCGGTCGGCGAGCACCGACCTGATCCATTCGTCGTGGATCTCGTTGCTCCACCGGGCCTGAAAGACGCCCTCCTTCGCGAGCTGGATGAGTAGATCGCGAATCGGCGCGGGATAGAGCACGCAAGCATCCAGGAGCGCGACGACGCGGGCCATCGCGTCAGTATCCGAGCTTCAGCTCTTGAGCCTGGGCCACCAGTTCGTCCATCGCGGCATCAGAGACGAGGTCTTTGTTCGCCTTGTAGGCCATCACGTCGGTGAGGCGGATGCGGCGGTGCGTACCGACCATGCGGCACGGCATGGCGCCCTCGTCGAGCAGCTTGATGACATGCGGGCGCGAAACGTTGAGGATATCGGCAGCCTGGAAGGTGGACACCTCCGCCTCGTCCGGGATGACGCGCGGACGCCGGCCGGCAGCATAGTCCTCCAGCAGGCGGCGAACCATGGCGGCGGCATCATCGGGCAACTTGGCTAGATCGATCCGGGTGTCGCTTGCGACCTTGTCGAGCGCCGCCTGTACCGCCGCCATATCCTCCGGTGTTGGTTCGGCTACGCTGTATGGGCTGGCTGTGCGGGGCATGTTGGTTTCTCCATACGTCAAGTATGGGGATGTTTGGAATTAAGTGCAATAGGTGAAACGAAGCGCCCGGCCCATCACCGCTTCACATTCGCCGCCCGGTCGTCGAAGTCTTCGTCGGTTTTGAAGCCGCAGGCGTGGATGCCGGCAATCGCGGAGGCGTCGTCGGTCTCGTTGACGTCGCCGGTGACGCCGATCGCGCCGACCACTTCACCGGTTTCATCGCGGATCAACTGACCACCACCCTCCAGGAACATCGGGCCATCGGCGAGCTCGAGCAGGTTCTGCATGAACATCGGCTTCTCGCGCGATTTCTGCAGCACCATCTTGGAGGACCGTCCCATCGCCAGCGCCGCGAACGCCTTGCCGTAGGAAATCTCGTAGCGCATCAGCGAGGCGCCATCCTGCTTCATGAACACCTTCGGCCGGCCGCCGGCATCCAGCACCATCGCGGCGAGCGGGCGCAGCTTCATCTCGGCAGCCTTGGCGAACGTCGCCTCGATGATCGCCACCGCTTCGGCCATGCTCAATGCCCGCATGGGTGTCTCCTTGTTATTGCGCCACTGGACTCGGGCGCTGAATGATAGCCGCTTATCGCACAATCCCGAACCCGGCCTGCTCGCGCTGCGATTTTGCAGCTTCGCTTGATAGCAGCTCGGCCAAGCGGCGCGCCTGCTCCGGCAGCGCGGCGCTCGTGGCGACAGCGGCGGTATAGACCGTCACCAGCTCGAATGCGTGCGGCAGGTTGGCGGCCAGCGTGACGCCGCGCGTGCCGAGGATTTCCGTCACCTGCGTGCAGCCGATGGGGCGGCCGCCGTGTTGGGCTGCCATCGCCGTCATGGCTGCGGCGCCGTTCGGGAAGGTGCGGATGCGGCGTGCGACTTCGGCGGCGACGCCGAGCTGGCGCAGCACTTTCTCGAAGTGGATGCCGGCGGTGGCCCGGGCGGGATCGGGGAAGTAGATCGCATCCGCGGCCCGCAGGGCTTCGCGCAGGGATGTGGCGGTGTTGATGGCCGGAACGGTATCGCCGGTGCGAACCGCAATGCCGGTGTGAACGCTGCCGATATCGATGGCGCTGCCCGCCACCACAAGGCCTTTGGCTTCGAGATCGGCAATGGCCTCTGCCGTGAGGATCACGAGGTCGGCGGGCGCACCGGCGACAACCTTATCCTTCATCGCACCAACGGCGCCGAACGCGCCGTCGATCTCGCAACCGGTGGCGGCGCGAAACTTGTCGCCCAACACCGTGACAAGTCCATGCGCGGCGCCGCCGCTGATGAGATGGAGCTTCATGCGGCGTTTCCCCGAGCAACAACAATCGTCAGCGAATGGTGTCAGACCCGGAG
>CAMDPA010000203.1 GCA_945903565.1 Devosia equisanguinis
TGGGGCCGACGTCTCCTCTGTGTCCCTCCCGCACGCGGTCCACGATAGCGTTGGCCGTCAGCCTTACTCGAACACAGCCATTCTCGATCAAGGGCACAGGTCGACGCCGGCTCCGCCAACCTTCCGCAGCGACGCACGCTCCACCTCAATAGACCCCGATCAACTTCAGCCCCGCGATAATTAGCACAACCCCCAGCGCCTTCAGGATCGTTTGCGGTGGCAGGCGGATGCCGATGCTGGCGCCGAGGAGGCCGCCGGCGATCACGGCGCCGATGAACATCGGCAATTCCGCGGGCAACGAGCGCACGACGGACAGATTGCCGGCCAGTCCGGCGATCGAGTTGCACAGGATGAAGACTGCCGCCACGCCGGATGCTTCGCGGACCGTCGCCCACGCCATGAAGATGAGCAGTGGAGACAAGAATATCCCACCACCGGTTCCGGTCAGGCCCGCGAGGAATCCTATGCCAGCGCCACATAGAACGCCGGCGAGCACCGGCGGGTCACGCGGCTTGCGCTCGTCGCCCTGGTCTTGCGGCCACAGAAACCGGATCGCCGAAATCAGCAGGATGACGCCGACGAGCTGACGATAGGTATGGCCTGGTAGCTGGATCGCGCCGCCCACGAACGCCATCGGCACCGCGCCGGCCAGAAACGGCCACAGCGACGCAAAGCGGAATTGCCCAGCCGACACGTAGCGCCACGACGTCAAGCTGGCGACGATGACGTTCAACACGAGCGCGGTCGGCCGCATCGCGGCGGCAGGCATGCTGAACAACGCCATCAACGCAATGTAGGCCGATGCGCCCGCGTGCCCGACCGACGAATAAAGTGCCGCCCCGATCCCCATCAACAGGGCGAGCGCAAGCATCGGGTCGAG
Organism: Devosia equisanguinis; assembly: GCA_945903565.1. GTDB lineage: Bacteria > Pseudomonadota > Alphaproteobacteria > Rhizobiales > Hyphomicrobiaceae > CAMDPA01. The sequence continues at coordinate 881 of CAMDPA010000203.1, forward strand.
GAGGTGCGGCATGTCCTGGGAGGTTTCCTCGAGCATTTTCCGGTTAAGTGGACACCGGTTAACCGCAGAAAATGCGACAATCAAAAGCCTAGGGCGCTTTCCTCTGAATCAAATCGAGTGGAAAGCGCTCTAGCGATATGTACGTTCGTATATATCGCGAACGCTGCGGTGTCATCCCACAACGCTCATGTCGCTGATTTGGGCGTCTTGCGCATCAGGCGTTCCAGCGCAATCCGGTCCGCCTCCGTTGCCGACAAAGCGCGCGCCTCGATGCGCCGGAAGCGCAACAAGACCTCCGTGCCGGTCGGTGTCAATGTCGCCTTGCCATGACCGGCGCCGCCTTTGCTCGTCTCCACGACCGGCGATTTGAAACACTGGTTCATCGTGTCGACCAGCAGCCACGCGCGGCGATAGCTCATCTTCATGTGCCGCCCGGCCGCCGCGATCGAGCCGGTCTCGGCGATCGCCTCGAGCAGGTCCGCCTTGCCCGGCCCGATCGCGGTGTCGGGGCCGAGGCGGAGCCTGATGCGCAGCTTGAGGGGGGAGGGCATCGGCCAACTCGGTGCTGCTACGTGCCAGCCTTGAACTCCTGGGCCAGACCGTCGGCGGCGCGCGCGAGCAACACCACATCCGTGCCGACGGCGACGAACGTATAGCCCCAGCCGATGTAGCGGCGCGCCTCGTCCTCGTTGCCGGTGAGGATGCCGGCGAACTTCCCGCCCTTGCGGATGCGCTTCACCGCATCCTCGAGGGCTGCCTGCACGTCCGGATGGCCTGGATTGCCGATGTGCCCGAACGAGGCCGACAAATCGGATGGGCCGATGAACACGCCATCGACGCCCGGCACGGCCGTGATCTTGTCGAGCTCGGCCAATGCCTCGCGCGTCTCGACCTGCACGAGCACGCAGATCTCGTCGTTGGCGCGCTTCAGGTAGTCCTTCACGCGGCCGTAGCGGCTCGCGCGTCCGCTGCCGGTGACGCCGCGGATGCCGGTCGGCGGATAGCGCGTGGCGGCGACAGCGCGGCGCGCCTCCTCCGCGTTTTGCACGTAGGGCAGCAGCACCGTCTGCGCACCGATGTCGAGATAGCGCTTGATCAGCACCGGATCGTTCCACGCCGGCCGCACGATGGCGGACGCCGCGCCGCCTTGGCTCGCCTGCAGTTGCGCGAAGATGTCGGGCACCTCGTTGGGCGAATGCTCCGTGTCCAGCAGCAGCCAGTCGAAACCGCTGTCGGAAACGATCTCGGCGGCGATGTTGTTGCACAAGCTGCACCACAGGCCGATCTGCAATTTGCCGGCGGCGAGCGCATGCTTGAAGGCGTTGCGTTGGAGTTCCATGTGCGCGCTCCTGACTTACTTACTCATTCATTTGGCGCCGAGACGAAGCCCAGCATTCACTACGCGACTGGGCTGCCGCCCAGACCCGCTTGGGGGACGTGTCCCCCAAACCCCCTCCTTTTTACGCCTGAAGAAGGGTTTGGCGGGCGTTTCGATTGGCCGGATAGATTGCGGCGATACTACACGAACTGCACCGAAACGCCGCCGAGCGGGCCGAAGTCGGCGTGCAGCGTGTCGCCCTTGTTGGCCCAGACAGGGCGGATGAAGGAGCCCGACAACACGACGTGGCCCGCTTCCAGTGTGGTGCCGAGCGAGCCGAGCTTGTTGGCGAGCCACGCGACGCCCATCGCGGGATGGCCGAGCACGCCGGCGGCCAGCCCCGTCTCCTCGATCTCGGAGTTGCGATACATGATCGCGCCGGCCCACCTGAGATCGGTGTCCATCGGGCCGACCGGGCGGCCGCCCATCACGAGGCCGGCGGCCGCGCCATTGTCGGAGACCGTGTCGAAGATCTTGCGCGGATTCTGCACGCGCGCATCGATGATCTCGATCGAGGGCACCACGAACTCCGTCGCGCGCAGCACATCCGTGAGGCTGACGCCGGGGCCCTTCAGCGGCTTGCCCATGATGAAGGTGAGTTCGGCCTCCACGCGCGGCACGCAGTAGTCGGCGAATTTCACCTTGGCGCCATCGGCCACCAACTGGCTGTCGACGAGGTAGCCGAAGTCCGGCTCGTCGATCTGCGAGGATGCCTGCATCGCCTTGGAAGTGAGCCCGACCTTGTGGCCGACGTGCTTCGCGCCGCCCGCAATCTTGCGCTTCGTGACGAGGCCGGAGATCGCGTAGGCGTCCTCGATGGTGATGCCGGGATAGGTCGTGGAAAGCTGCAGCGCCTGCTTCTTGTCGCGCTCCGCCGTCAACAGGATGTCGGCTGCTTTCTCGCGATCGGCTTGTGACAACATATCGTGGGGTTCCCTCGTCCGGTTCGGTGCGTGCCGGGGATCGTATGCCAGCACGGCCGAAAGAGAAACAGCCCGGCCTTGCGACCGGGCTGCGACAGACGCGCCTCACCCCGCGCGAGTGCCTTCGGCAATCTGGCGGCTGCGGACATGGTCCAGCGCGAGCAAAGCGACCGACGCGGCGATGCCGATCACGTTGATCCAGTAGGCCGCGCCAAATACTGCGGGAGGCAGCAGCACCATCAGCGCCAACGCTCCGTAGATCATGCGGCTTTGCATCGAAAGATGAGTGATCGCAAAACCGACCATGGCCGCGCTGCCGATGAAGATGCCGAGCAGAACGCGGGCTAGATTGTAGACGATCGCGGCGGCCGATCCGTCCATCAACAGGCTTGGCGTCAGCACGAACAGGAACGGCAGCACGAACGTGCTCCAGCCGACGAGGCAGGCGACCCAGCCCGTGGTCCAACCCGAGGTGCGCGCGATGTTGGCCGCCGCATAGGCCGCGAACGCGACCGGCGGCGTGATCATCGACAGCATGCCGTTGTACATCACGAACATATGCGCCGCCATCGGCGTGACGCCGAGCTTGATCAGCGCGGGTGCGAGCAACGTCGCCGTCAGGATGTAGACGCTGACGGTCGGCAGGCCGATGCCGAGGATGAACGCGAACACCGCGATCAGGAGCAGCAGCAGGTAGACGTTGTCGCCCGACAGTGCGAGCAGTTGCGCCGTCATGCTGAATGACAGCCCGGAAATGCCGAGAATGCCGACCATGATACCGGCAGCCGCGCCGATCAGGATGATGTCGAGCGAGACGCGGCCGGTGTCGATGATCGCGCGCAGCATCTCTGGGAACGTCACCGCCGCGCCGCGATAGCCGCGCCACAGCGCGAGCACGATGAGCAGTCCGGTCGAGACGATGGCGGCTTTCTCAGGCGTCAGCCGGAACACCTCCGGCATCATCAGCGCGGCGACCAGGAACGCGATCGGCAGCAGGAAGTGCCAGCCGGCGAGCATCACGTCCCGCACGGTGATCGGCTCGGTATCGTCCGCAGCCCCGATGCCCTGCTTGGCCGCCTCCAGATCGACGTGGATGAACAGGCACGCATAGTAGAGGAACGCGGGTATGATCGCGGCAATGCAGACCGCGCCGTAGGAGACCTGCAGGAACTCCGCCATGATGAAGGCCGATGCGCCCATCACGGGCGGCATGAGCTGACCTCCGGTCGAGCCGACCGCCTCGATTGCCGCCGAGCGCGTCGGCGTGAAACCGGCCTTGATCATGGTGGGTATCGTGACGATGCCGACGGCCAGCACGTTGCTGACCGCGCTGCCCGAAATCATGCCGAACAGGGCCGAGCCGCCGACCGCGATCTTGGCGGAGCCGCCGCGGTATCGGCCAACCGCGGCCATCGCGAGATCGGCGAAGAACGCGGCGCCGCCGGTGCGCGCGAGAACCTGACCGAGGATCGTGAAAGGGATCACGATCAGCACGGCGACTTCGAGAATGTTGCCGATCATGCCGTTGGTGTCGAGACCGACATAAACGAGCAGGCGTTGCGGGCTGACGGGGCGGGTTTGGAATTGGCCGGAAAAGTGCGGGCTGATGAAGATGTAGATTGCCATCACGATCAGGATGGAGACGAAGCCCATTCCGGATGTGCGCCGGCACGCCTCCAAAACGAGAGCGACCAGGATGGCGCTGCCGATCACGCCCTCGCGGGGAAGCAGGGCGATTTCCGTGGTCAGCGGCTCGTAGCGGACGGCGATGTACGCGCAGATCAGCAGCGACAACGCCATCGCGGCCCAGTCGCTCCAATGCCGCGGACGGGAGGTGTCGGCGATGAAGGCGAGCGCCAGCGTGAGCCCCAGGCACACGGTCAACATCTGCTCGGTATAGAACGATACGTTGAGCAGCAGCCTGGGTATGTCGAGCACCCACAGCACGACCACCGCGACGAGGGCCGCCTGCAGGCCGTTGGTCCAGGCTCGCGTGGCCGGGGACGCAGCGGCTTCGAACTCCGCCGCGCCTTCTACGATACGTTCTTCGCTCACGAGCGCGCCTTCTTGGATAAGCCGCGCCTACTGCAGCGCCCGCGCCTCGATGTTCTTTTCCTTGAAATACTTGAGCGCGCCGGGGTGATAGGGCAGGCCGTCGTATTGCTTGTAGAGGCCTTGGCCGGAGAACGCGCCCAGCACGGGTTGGATGGCGACGAGATCGGGCTTGTTGGCGATCAGCGTGTCGATGATCTTGTAGATCACCTCGTCGGATACCTTGGCGTTGGTGAACAGCACGTTATCGAACGAGTAGACCTTCATCGGCTTATCGACGCCGACGAAAATCGGGCCCGGATTGACCTGCGTGAGATAGCCGTACTTGCTGACCTTGCGCGCAGCATCCATGCCGGCCTCGTTGATCTCCAGCACGCGGATGCCGCCGACGGTGGCATCGACTTCGCGCACCTTCGGAGCACCGAAGGCAAAGAAGAACATGTCGGCCGAGCCTGAGAGAAACGCATCGGCGCTGCGCACCACGTTCGGCACCGGCACCGGCACGATGTCCTTCTCGGTGAGGCCGGCGGTCGCCAGCATCGCCTGGGTCATCGTGTCGATCACGCGCATGGCGGAGTAGCCGGTGGTGACGCGCTTGCCTTTCATGTCGGCAATCGTCTTGAACTCGGAGGCCTTGCGCACGAAGAACGGCGTCTGCAGCGTATGCGCCGCGCCGATCATCCGCAGGCCTGGCTGCTTGCCGCTTTCAAAGGCGTTGGCGAACTCCGGCGAGTTGGTGATGCCGATCTCGGCCTCGCCGCCGCCGACCATCGGCACGATCACCTGGTCGCCGGCCAGCGGCTGCACCAGCATGTTCATGCCGGCCTTGTCCTTCAAGACCTTGGCAATGGCCGAGGCCGTCGTATGGTTGAGCGTGCCGGGCGGCAGCGTGGCAAAGCCCATGGTCTGGGCGTGGGCCGTGGCGGCGGACGCGGCGATGGCGAGCAGGGCGCCGAAGATCGCAGTCCGATGTGAACGGCGCATGCTCGGGAAATCGCTTGATACCATGACGTATGCCTCCCCAATGTTACCTTTGGCACAGCCAAGCATCGCGGCGGTTTCCGCGCAAGATCAATTGCTGATGGGGCGTAGATCGGGGGATTAAGCAATGTGCGCCCTACGAACAAGTTGACGCCACCTGCCCGTGCCGCTTCAAGAAGCTATCGATGCCGCCACCCCCGATCGGTTCTGCCATGGCTTCCGCCAAACCCAAACCCCTCGACCAGCTTACGCCCACCGAAGCCGCGGGCGAGCTTGCGCGGCTTGCTGCCGAGATCGCGCATCACGACAAGCTCTACTATCGCAACGACGCGCCCGAAATCTCCGACGCCGACTACGACGCGCTGCGCCAGCGCAACGCCGCCATCGAGGCGCGCTTTCCCGATCTCGTACGCGCAGACAGCCCGTCCCACCGCGTCGGCGCAGCGCCGGGCGAAACGTTCGACACGGTCCGCCATCGCGTTCCCATGCTGTCCCTGGGCAACGCCTTCGAAGACGACGACGTGGCGGAGTTCGACGCGCGCGTGCGCCGTTTCCTCGGCCTGGGCGCCAGCGAGCCGCTTGCCATCACTGCCGAGCCGAAGATCGACGGCCTCTCGATCTCGCTGCGCTACGACGGCGGCAAGCTGATCGAAGCCGCCACGCGCGGCGACGGCGCGGAGGGCGAGAACGTCACCGCAAACGTGATGACCATCAAGGAGATCCCGCACCGCCTGAAGGGCAAGGGCGTGCCCGAAACGATCGACGTGCGCGGCGAGATCTATCTCGGCCACGACGATTTCCGCCGGCTCAACGAAGCTCAGGCCGCAGCCGGCGACAAGATCTTCGCCAACCCGCGCAATGCGGCCGCCGGCTCTTTGCGGCAACTCGACTCGTCCATCACCGCGTCGCGGCCGCTGCGCTTCTTTGCCTACACGTGGGGCGAAATCTCCGAGCCGCCCGCCCAGACGCAGCACGGCGTCATCGAGGCCTACGGTCGTTGGGGCTTGCCGGTGAACCCGCGCATGAGGCTATGCCATTCGCCCGCCGAATTACTCACCTACTATCGCGAGATCGGCGCAGCCCGCGCAAGCCTGGGCTACGACATCGACGGCGTGGTCTACAAGGTCGACCGTCTCGACCTGCAGGAACGCCTCGGTTTCGTCTCGCGCTCGCCGCGATGGGCGATAGCGCACAAATTCCCCGCCGAGCAGGCGACGACGCAATTGCTCGACATCGAAATCCAGGTGGGACGCACGGGATCGCTGACACCGGTCGCCAAGCTCAAGCCCGTCACCGTCGGCGGCGTCGTCGTGTCGAACGCGACGCTGCACAACGAGGACGAGATAGCGCGCAAGGACGTTCGCATCGGCGACACCGTGATCGTGCAGCGCGCGGGCGATGTCATCCCGCAGGTGGTCAGCGTCGTGATGGAGCGGCGACCGAAGGGTGCGCAGCACTTCGTGCTTCCACACGTCTGCCCCGTGTGCGGCAGTGAAGCCGTGCGCGAGACGGACGAGCATGGCGAAATGGACGTCGTGCGCCGCTGCACGGGCGGGCTCATCTGTCCGGCGCAAGCGAAGGAGCGGCTCAAGCACTTCGTCTCGCGCAACGCGTTCGATATCGAAGGCCTCGGCGAGGAGAAGATCGAGCTGTTCTTCGACGAGGGCCTGATCCGCACACCCGCCGACATCTTCACGCTCGCGGCGCGCGACGCCGCCGCCAGCGCGCACCTCGCCGACCGCAAGGGCTTTGGCCAGAAGTCGGTCGACAACCTGTTCCGCTCGATCGATACACGCCGCCGCATCGGCCTCGACCGCCTGCTGTTCGCCCTCGGCATCCGCCATATCGGCGAAACGACAGCGCGCGATTTCGCCAAGGCCTACGGCACCTGGGACGCCCTGAAGGCCGCGATCGATGCAGCCTCCGCCGCACGCCCCGGCCGCGACTACCGGCGACTGATCGCGGTCAAGGGTCTCGGCCCCAAGACCGCCGAGACGCTGATGCAGGAACTCGGCAGCGGTAAGCCGCGCGCCGGCGATTTGTTCGATCAGGGCCCGCGCACGTTTGCCGAAGCCGTCGCCGGCATCAAGGGTGTGCGCGGCTCGGCGGCCGACGCACTGGCGGCAGCGTTCGGCTCGGTCAAGGAGTTCGTCGAAACCGCCCAGCGTGGCGCAAAGCAGATGCCCGGTGACGCCTACCGCGAGTTCGCCAGCCTCGAAGGCATCGGCGAGGTCGCGACCGACGCACTGATCGACTTCTTTCACGAGGCTCATAACCGCGAAGCCGTCGCCAAGCTGCTCGAGCACGTCACCGCCGAGCCATTCGTGCGGCAACAGGCGTCCGCCTCCTCCGTGACCGGCAAGACCGTCGTGTTCACCGGCACGCTCGTCCGCATGACGCGCAACGAGGCCAAAGCCCAAGCCGAGCGGCTCGGCGCCAAAGTATCCGGCTCCGTATCGAAAAAGACCGACTACCTCGTGGCCGGCGAGGAAGCCGGCTCCAAGCTCGACAAAGCCCGCGAACTTGGCGTCACCGTGCTGACCGAGGACGAATGGCTGGCGCTGATCGCGGGGTGAAGGGCAGGGCTATCGCCTATGAACCATAGCAAGGTCGGGCTGAGGCCGAAGCCCCGACAATCAGCGGCAAACGTATCGCGGGGAATGTCCGGCTTCGCGCGAAAGGCTTGAACCGACCTGCGAAGTACGGTGAAGCCGCTTCAGCGAGCTGCCGGTTCGCGAGCAGCGGGAGAAGCCCCGTAGGGCGCAATAGCGTTTTCGCGTATTGCGCCAGTCTGGGCGGTTACCCGACCGCTGTTTCGCGGGTTGCACGGCGCAATACAGCACGTGCCTATTGCGCCCTACGTCACCGCCCTACGGAAGTTATCCCCGTCCTCCTCCCCGCCCGTATTCTCCCCTTTGTCCGCATCATGCAGGGGCGCCTCCGGGGGCGTACTTGAGACGAGGTGCGGGCTCGGATGTCGCTGGAGGGCCGACGCAACGGTCGTCCAGCGAGGCGGTATCCTACGGCTGTCGGGTAACCGGCAGTGCCGCTAACGCGGGTCAACGGGGAACGATACAGTGGCGAAGCACTCCCTCCCGCGCTAACGCGCCGC
>CAMDPA010000204.1 GCA_945903565.1 Devosia equisanguinis
GCGAGACTGGGAGAAGCAGGCAGGTGCCGCTCCACTCGGCGCCGATGTCGAGATCGTGAAACTCGATTGAGGCCTCAGGCGGTCCAGCGATGCGCAAGCACTACTTGGTGTCGTCATCCACCTCGACGAGCCGGCCCAGTCGGGCCATCGGGCGGTCGTAGCCGGGCCGCCACAGGCCGGTGAAGCCAGCCCGCGCCTTCGCCAGACGGATGCGCGCAGCGTCGCGCTGTGCCCGCCCCTCCGCAACATCCTTGAGGCTCACCAGATGCGCACCGACCAGGCCTGCGATTCCGCGGCCAATTTGCGGTGTCTGCCGGCGCAAGAGCCGCAACAGGGCCGAGGCCACCCCGTGCCGCATCCGCGTCACCGCAATCTCGTTGCGGCCCTCCATCGTCGCGAACGCGCGCCGCGCCTCGAACGGCCTTGCTGCGCTGGTGGGCGTGGCGTCCAGCGTCGGACGGCTGATGGCGACCGGTTTCGTCGACTGGTAGATCACACCGCCCGCGCGGATCAGATCGGCGAAGAACTCGAAATCCTCGAAGCCGAGCAAGTTCAGCCGCTCGTCGAAACGCAGGCCCGCACCGTCGACGGGATCGAACACCCAACGCCGCATCGAGACATTCCCGGTGCCAGCTTTCTTGACGCGGTGACCTTCCCTGGCCCTGAGCGACAACCCCTCAATGCGTCCGAGGATAGCGTCGGCGCCGTAGCGCTCCATGGCAGCCGCATGCTCGGCGACAAGGCCGGAATCGGCAGTGCTGTCGTCATCGATGAAAACAGCGATATCGGCGCCCGCGCCCAGCGCAAGGTCCAGCGCGCAATTTCGAACGCTGGCATATCCCCGCTTGGGCTCGTAGCCATATCTTAGGTCAAGGCCGTGTTCCGCCGCGACCAGACGAATCGCTTCTTCTTGCGGCACCTCGTTGTTGTCGGCCACACAGATAACAATCCGCGCCCCCGGTGGCGCCACAAGGCCCGCACAGGAAGCCAGACAGTCCGCGATCTCCTGCGGCCTGTCCCGTGTACACACCATCAGTGCCGCGACGCGGATCGGCTCGTGCTGCCGTGACTGGACCGGGCGCTTTGACGGAATCATCCGGCTAGATCCGTCGAACGAAGTCCGTTACTTCCACTCGACCTTGAGGACCTCGTAGGACCGCGCCCCACGTGGCGTAGTGACTTCCACCGAATCACCCTTGGCCTTGCCGATGAGCGCGCGCGCGATCGGCGAACCAATCGAAATCTTGCCCTCGCGGACATTGGCCTCGGACTCGCCGACGATCTTGTATTTGACCTTCTCCTGGTTGTCCTCGTCCTCGAGTGTGACGGTAGCTCCGAACTTCACGTTGCTGCCGGAGAGCTTGGCTGGATCGATCACTTCCGCACGCGAAAGCTTGTCCTCCATATCGGCGACCTTGGCTTCGTTCAGCCCTTGCTGCTCCTTGGCCGAGTGGTACTCCGCGTTCTCCGACAGATCGCCATGCGCGCGCGCCTCTGCGATCGCCTGGATGATTCGCGGGCGCTCCACGGATTTAAGGCGCTGAAGCTCTTCTTCGAGCTTTTTATGCCCCTCGACCGTCATTGGCACCCGTTCCATCACGTCTCTCCAACTCTGCTGGCTCTCGAGGATACGTTCTGCGTATGAACTAGATTTCTTGAGTGAGTGGATTATCTGTCAGCCGGTGTGGGAAGGACTACGCAGAAGGGAGCGAACGCTCGACCTTCATGTCGTCAATGCGCTCCCGCAAGCCGAGGCGATGCCGACTGCAGAACCGCTCGTGCGGTTGTTGAACTATTCCAGCCCATTGGCGAGCCCTGCAACAACTTCGAATTCACCCTCTGACGCTCGGATACTAACAAGCCCAGCGGCACCGCGTCTTGTGATATTTTAAGGATATGCCCAGCGGCAGCAGTTCCCGGCAACGACCGCATCCAGGCTGGGCCGTCAGGCCACGCGCCGTGCATACCGCTGCAGCGGAGCCACGTTGAGCGTCTTGGCTTTCATGGCCTTGATCGCTTTGGTGACGGCTATCGCCCCGGCCAAAGTTGTATAGTACGGGATGTGCGAGAGCAAGGCCGTGCGCCGGATGTCCTTGGAATCGGTGAGTGCCTGGGCGCCGTCGGTCGTATTGAACACCATTGCAATTTCGCCGTTCTTCATCAGATCGACGATATGCGGGCGGCCCTCCAGCACCTTGTTGATCACCTCGCACTTGATGCCGTGCCCCTCCAGGTGACGCTTCGTGCCACGCGTTGCAACCACGCGATAACCCATCGCAACGAGATCGATGATCGTCGGCACGATCCGCTCCTTGTCGGCGTCCTTCAGCGACACGAACACACCGCCCGACATAGGCAGCACCTGTCCCGCGCCGAGCTGGCTCTTGCCGAACGCGATTGCGAAATCGCGGTCGATGCCCATCACCTCGCCGGTCGAGCGCATCTCCGGACCAAGCACAGGATCGACTCCCAAGAAGCGCGCAAACGGGAATACGGCCTCCTTCACGGCGACGTGGTCGAGCTTCTGTTGCTTCAACCCGAATGACGCCAACGGCTTCCCCGCCATGATGCGCGCGGCTATTCCCGCCACCGGCAGGCCGATCACCTTGGCGACGAACGGCACCGTGCGGCTCGCGCGCGGGTTCACCTCGAGGATATAGATATCCTCGCCCTTGATCGCATACTGTACGTTCATCAAACCGACGACACCGAGTGCCAGCGCCAGTTCGCGCGTCTGCACCTCGAGCCGCTCGATCATCGCGTCCGAGAGCGAGTGCGGCGGCAACGAGCAAGCGCTGTCGCCGGAATGGATGCCGGCTTCCTCGATGTGCTCCATGATGCCGGCGACGAACGTATCCTTGCCGTCGCAAAGGCAGTCAACGTCGACCTCGATGGCATCGCTCAGATAGCGGTCGACGAGCAGCGGCCGCCGGGCAGAGACGATCAGCTCCGACGGCTGGTCGAGCGTAGCTGTGAGACGCGTCACGTAGCGGTCGATCTCGAAGCCGTCGCGAACGATTTCCATCGCGCGGCCGCCGAGCACGAACGACGGACGGATCACGACGGGATAGCCGATCTTCTCGGCAATCGCGCGCGCTTCGCCCGGGCTCTTGGCAATGCCGCTGGCGGGCTGGCGCAGCTTCAGTTTGTCGATCAGCGCCTTGAACCGGTCGCGATCTTCCGCAAGGTCGATCGCGTCAGGCGACGTACCCAGGATCGGCACACCCGCGGACTCCAGCGCTTCGGCGAGCTTCAGCGGCGTCTGGCCGCCGAACTGCACGATCACCCCCTTGACGGTACCGTTCTGCCGTTCGGTGCGGATGATCTCCAGCACGTCCTCCGCCGTCAACGGTTCGAAATAGAGGCGGTCTGACGTGTCGTAATCGGTCGAGACGGTCTCGGGATTGCAGTTGACCATGATGGTCTCGAAGCCCGCGTCCGACAGCGCGAAACAGGCGTGGCAGCAGCAGTAATCGAACTCGATGCCTTGGCCGATCCGATTGGGGCCGCCGCCAAGAATTGCGATCTTCTCGCGATCGGAGGGGACGGCCTCGCACTGGGGCTTACCGGTCAATCCGCTTTCGTAGGTCGAATACATATAGGCCGTCGGCGATGCGAACTCGGCCGCACACGTATCAATCCGCTTGAATACGGGTTCGACGCCAAGCTTCTGGCGGTGCGCCCGGGCTTCCGCCTCGCTCGTGCCGGCAAGCTTGGCGAGGCGCGCATCCGAAAATCCCATCGCCTTCAGCCCGCGCATTTGGCTCGCGTTGCCCGGCAGCTTGTGCGCCTTGACCCGCTCCTCCGCCACAACGATCGCCTCGATACGCGCCAGGAACCACGGATCGATCTTGCACATCTCGTGCACGTCGGCGACGCTGACGCCGAGCCGCAATGCCTGCGCGACCTTGAGCAGGCGGTCGGGCGTTGGGCGCCCCAGTGCCGCCCGGATCGCGTTGCGGTCGTCGCCCTGCCCCAAGCCTTCGATCACCGTGTCGTCGAGCCCCGTAAGGCCGGTCTCCAGCGAGCGCAGCGCCTTCTGCAGGCTTTCCTCGAACGTCCGCCCGATCGCCATCGATTCCCCCACCGATTTCATCGCGGTGGTGAGAGTCGTATCGGCACCCGGGAATTTCTCGAACGCGAAACGTGGGATCTTGGTCACGACGTAGTCGATGGTCGGCTCGAACGAGGCCGGCGTCGCGCCGCCGGTGATGTCGTTTTCCAATTCATCCAGCGTGTAGCCGACCGCCAGCTTCGCCGCGATCTTGGCAATCGGAAATCCGGTCGCCTTGGAAGCGAGCGCGGACGATCGCGACACGCGCGGGTTCATCTCGATCACGACGAGGCGGCCGTCGGCGGGATTGACCGCGAACTGCACGTTGGAACCGCCGGTCTCCACCCCGATCTCGCGCAGCACCGCCAGCGAGGCGTCGCGCATCATCTGGTATTCTTTGTCGGTCAGCGTTAGCGCCGGCGCGACCGTGATCGAATCGCCGGTGTGCACGCCCATCGGATCGATATTCTCGATCGAGCACACGATGATGCAGTTGTCTGCCTTGTCGCGGACCACCTCCATCTCGAACTCTTTCCAGCCGAGCACGCTTTCCTCGACCAGCACCTGCGTCGTCGGCGAGGCATCGAGCCCACGCTCGATGATCTCGATGAACTCCTGCTTGTTGTAGGCGATGCCGCCGCCCGTGCCGCCCATCGTGAACGAAGGCCGGATGATCGCCGGCAGCTTGACGAACTCGAGCCCGGCCATCGCCTCGGCCATGTTGTGGGCCATCATCGAGCGCGGCGTCTCAAGCCCGATCTTCTTCATCGCGTCGCGGAACCGCATGCGGTCTTCCGCCTTGTCGATCGCCTCCGCGTTGGCGCCGATCAGCTCCACGCCGAACGCATCGAGAATGCCCTGCTTGGCGAGCGCCAGCGCCGTGTTGAGCGCAGTCTGACCGCCCATCGTGGGCAACAGCGCGTCAGGGCGTTCCTCGGCGATGATCTTGGCGACGATCTCCGGCGTGATCGGCTCGACGTAGGTGGCGTCGGCCAACTCGGGGTCGGTCATGATCGTGGCGGGGTTCGAGTTGACCAGGATGATCCTGTACCCCTCGGCCTTCAGCGCCTTGCACGCCTGGGTCCCGGAGTAGTCGAACTCGCACGCCTGCCCGATGACAATGGGGCCCGCGCCGATGATGAGGATGGATTTGATGTCTGTTCGTTTTGGCATAAAGCGGTTTCATAGTGCAGTGCAGCGCGATTGGATAGAGGGTGTGGCAATGGGGGGTGTGGGTAGCCGAAGCTCAACAATTGCAGTCGCAACGTGAAAGTTGCGCTTCCCACGACCCAACACACGTGCTGCTCCAAAATTGACCTATTCAACAGGTCAACTAATATTGCGCCCATGCTCAAGATCCCCGTCTCGAAATTCAAGGCGACTTGCGCCGCCGTTCTCGATGAGGTCGAGCGGACCGGCCGCACGGTGACGATCACCAAGCGCGGCAAGCCTATCGCCGAAATCAAGCCGGCGCGGCCGCAGCGCACCGTTGCGGAAGCGATGGGCTGCATGGCCGGAACGGCGGAAATCGTCAATTCCCCGTGGACCGAGGAAGAACTCGACGAGATCGAGGCGGAGTGGCTGAAAAACTGGGATGAGATCGAGGCGAAAGGGCCGGGCCATCGCCGCCCGCAACCCGTAGGTCGGTGCTGAGCATAGCGAAGCCCGACGTCCAACCCGCGAGCGATGCGTCGGGCTTCGCGAAGGGCTCAGCCCGACCTACGCCTACTTCCCCGGTATCACCGGCAGCAGCAGATACGGCGCTTCCTCACCGCCAAAGTGCAGCGTCGTCGTGCCGCCGAAGATCTCCGGCGGACGATCGATCGGATCATCGTGCAGGAACGGGCCGCAGCCCTTCAGCTCGTTCTTGAAGTTCGATAGCTTGCCGCCGCTCGCGCCGCCGTACTCGTAGTCCTTGCCGCGGATCGTCAACGCGATGCGATGACCGGCAGGCGCCACGATCGAGGTTGGCCAGATCTCGATATCGAGATCGACCTTTTGGCCCGGCTTCAGCTTCTGGCGTTCGTCATGCGTGTGATACGGCCGCCACGGCTGCGACAGTTCCTTGTCGAGCTTGCGGTGCGATGCGCGCAGCCAGCCCTGCGCGATCGGCGTATGCGGGTCGATCGCGCCCTGAAACACGATCTCCTTCAGGTCGGGCGTGAACACTCTGACGATCAGGAACATGTCCGCGTCGCTGGTCGAGGAGGAGACGACGAGCTTGGCGGCACTCGGGCCGGTGATCTCGGTGTCGGCCTCCAGCGGAGGCGTGACGAACGTCAGCCCCTCGCCCATCGCCGCAAAGCTCAGCGCACTCTCGCCCGCAGGCTTTTTGGATGACAGCGCACCGCCCTTGGGATCCAGATAGAGCTTGGTCCACTTCGTTCGCTTCAGCGGCCACTCGCTCTCCGCGCGCGCCACGAACGTCTCGCCGGGATGGCGAACCTGCAGGTTGACCTTCGGCTGCTTGTCCCAACCGTTCTTCTTGCCGTGCAGGAAGTAGTCGAAAAACTTGAGCTGCTGCTCGCGGCCGTAGTCGGTGTAAAAGTGCGTCCAGTGCTCGATGCCGTGCGCCTCCAGCCATTTGTCCTTGGACGCCGCGCGGAAATATCCTTCGAAGTTGCCACGCGGATGCAGGCCCTGGCCGCCCCAATTCGCCGCCGACAGGAAGGGAACCTTGACCTTGGACCAAACTGGCGAACGCGCCTTGTGATAGGCATCGTCCATGGGATGGGAGCGAATATCCGCACCGAAATCAACGCGGTTGGCGGCCAGTTCCTCGTCGGTGAGGATCTCCGGCCCACACACGAGCTGACGATGCACGGGGCTGCGCTTGCCGCGCTCGCCGGCACCGTACTGCACGGTTTTCACCTGCATATCGTACCAGTTGGCCCAGAACGTCGACAGGATGCCGCCGTGGTGCGTCATGTCGCGATACCAGTCGGCGGCGCCCTCCCAGATGCACATGGCGGCCAGATGCGGCGGCTCCATCGAGGCAACGTGCCATTGGTTGATGCCGTAGTAGGAGATGCCGTTGAGGCCGACCTTGCCGTTCGACCAGTCCTGCACACCCGACCACTCGATGCAGTCGTAAAAGTCCTTCGTTTCGCGCGGCGAGAAGTGGTCGATGATCCCCGGCGAGCATCCACAGCCGCGACTATCGATGCGCACGCAGATGTAATCGTGCGGCACCCACTTCTCGGGATCCACGACCTCCCAGTTCTGGTACAGGTTCGACGATCCCGCGGTGACGTCCGGTTGCTTGGTCGCCATCCGTTCCCAGGCGCTCGGATACCCCTCCTGGTAGGCGAGGCCCTTGGCATAGGGGCCGTAGGACAGCAGCACCGGATATTTGCCAGGCGTAATCGGGCGGAACACGTCGGCGCGGAGCACGAGGCCGTCGTCCATGGTGATGGCGACATCCCAGTCGACGCGCATGCCGTCGCGCTCCTCGCTCCAGGTGCGCAGTTGCCGCGCCGGCGGCTTGGCTGTCCCGTCCTGCCTCGATGCCATATGACGTATTCTCCGGTGGTGGTGTTTGAACCGCTCGTTTGGGAAGGGATGTTAGACTGCCTGTTTGCGCGGCCGCAACGCCATCTGCGGCACGACGGAAGAAGGCTCTGGATAGCGTAAACGAACCCCCTGTTCGCACCGCGCCCAGATCGCGACGGATCCCCTGCGGCAACACCGTTTCAACTGTAATCTAACGCAGGTCTTTACACGGGGGGCGATGCACATTATTTCAGCGGCTCCGCGGCCTTCTCCTGCGATGTCAAGTGCCCGGACTTGAGCGATAGTCTTGAGCGATAGTCTTCTGAGTGGCGGTCTCTGCTGGTGAAGCAGCGCCTACTGGTTGAAGCCCGACTGGTGGAGGTCCCATGCGATGGAAACATACACGTCCGCGCGCGCACTGATCGACGCATCCAAGCCTGACCGCCCCGTGTTCGGCATCCGTCCGCACGCCGCGGCGCAGGCTGCGCAGTGGTTCTTGAAGAACTTTCCAGGCGAAGTGGCCTACGCCTACAAGGCGAACCACTCCGTGTTCATGATCGGGGCGCTGTACGGAGCTGGCATCACCCAGTTCGACGTCGCCTCGATCGTCGAGCTCGAGGACGCCGCGACGATCCCCGGCGTGAACCTGCATTTCATGCACCCGGTGAAGTCGCGCTCCGCTATCCGGCTCGCCTACCACGAGTACGGCATCCGCTGCTTTGCCCTCGACACCGAGGACGAGCTTGCCAAGATCCTGCAGGAGACGGGCGGCGCCAAGGACCTGCAACTGTTCGTACGCATCGCGGTGCCGGCCAAGAACAGCCAGGTGCCGCTGGAGCGCAAGTTCGGCACGTCCGGACCCAAGGCGGCGAAGCTATTGGTCAAGACCCGGCAGGTCTGCGACGAGCTGGGAATGACGTTCCACGTCGGCTCCCAGACGACGACGCCGGATGCCTACATCAATGCCTTGGAGGAAGTACACCGGCTGATCGTCAAGGCCGGCGTCGTAGTGGATGCCATCGACGTCGGCGGTGGCTTTCCCGCGCGCTATTCCGACAGCCATCCCGCGCCGCTCAGCGCGTTCATGGACGCGATCAAGAACGGCTTCGAGAAGCTGCCGGTCGCCAACGCGTGCCGTCTGATCTGCGAGCCCGGACGCGCGCTGGTCGCGGAGGCGGAGAGCCTGCTGGTGCGGGTGGACGCGCGGCGCGGCAACGAGCTGTTCATCAACGACGGCAGCTATGGCGCGCTGTTCGACGCCGCGCACCTGAACTTCATATTCCCTGTCCGACTCGTCAGCCGCGACATTCCCAGCGCGGAGCTGTTGCAGCCGTTCGAGTTCTGGGGCCCGACCTGCGATTCGATCGACCGCATGAAGGGACCGTTTCTGCTGCCGGCCTCGATCCGCGAAGGCGACTGGATCGAGATCGGCAACGTCGGCGCCTACGGCCGCGCGATCGGCGGGCGCTTCAACGGCTATGGCTCGTATCTCGAAGGCATCCTGCTCGACGAACCGATGTACACAATGTATCCGGTCCAGCAGGCCGCCGCGGCGATCGGGTAAGGTGTCTGACCCTCTGGGTCTGACACCAATGCGGCGCGCTTGTAATTTCTCGTTGCCTCGACTTAGGACAGATCGCAGAATAACCGCTACGAGTTCCCCGGTCTGCGTGGGCTGATTGTATAGTTCCATTCGGGATGGAAGTCATCGCCGACAAGCTTGACCGCCGCCAACTCGGCTTTGCTGACCTTGATGCCTTTCTCATAGGTTCGC
>CAMDPA010000205.1 GCA_945903565.1 Devosia equisanguinis
CCGACAAGCCGCCGAACGAGGCAGATCAACCCCTGACGCGTTGCACGACGATTTCACCTGCGCCGATCCGGTCACGCCGGACGGAACGATGCCGCGCGCCAACGGCCACCGTGGTCAACGCCATCGCCCTGGTGCATGATCCGGGCTAATCCTTCAGACCGTGTTGGGTTTCGATGCGGCAACAATCGCGTCAGCGTTTCTAGTCTCCCCCAAGGCGATGAGCCAACGGTTGGTGCGCGCCAAGGCCAAGATCAAGACGGCGGGCATTCCATTCCAGATTCCCGAGGCCGAAGTATTGCCCGATCGGTTGGATGATGTGCTCGATGCAATCTACGCCTGTTTCAGCGACGGATGGGCGGATACGGCCGGGAGCGAGCCCGCGCGGCATGAACATTCGAGCGAGGCGATCTGGCTGGGGCAACTGGTGGCGAGTTTGCTGCCCGGCGAGCCCGAGGCATTGAGCCTCCTTGCGTTGATGCTCTACTCGCAAGCGCGACGCGCAGCGCGGCGTGACGGGGCAGGACGCTATGTGCCCTTGTCGGAACAGGACCCCGCCGTCTGGGACTCCACAATGATCTCTCAAGCCGATGCGCTCGTGCGCGAGGCGGGCCGCAAGGATGGTCTGGGCCGGTTTCAACTACAGGCCGCCATTCAAGCCGTGCATGCGGCCCGGCTGCGGACGGGGCGCACCGATTGGCTGGCCATCGAGCAGCTTTATGACGCTCTTTGGGCCATCACCGGATCGGCCGTGGTGGCGATCAACCGTGCGGTCGCAGTTGCCGAGACACGGGGCCCCCGCGAGGGGTTGGATGCGCTGGACACAGTTGCAACGGACAATCAGGTCTTGGGCTACCAGCCCTATTGGGCCGCCAGGGCCCGGCTGTTGCTCAGGTGCGGCAATCTTGATGCGGCCGATGAGGCCTATACGATCGCCTTCGGCTTGGAGAGAGATCCCGCAGTGTGCGATTTCTTAGAAAGACAAAGGCAGGCGCTGCGCCATTGAGCCCGCGTGCGGCCTGCCTTGCGCGGCAAACGCTTGCCCGCCCCACGCGGGCGGCTCACACGCACAATTGCGTACGAATCACGGTCGGTTCACAAAGTAGGTCATGAAGCGGGCGTCGGCCCGGCCTGCAATCCCCGATCGATGGACAGCACGATGAACGATGAGCCCATGCGGCAGCCCACCGCCGCGCCGGCGGCGAGCGAAGACCCACCGCATGTTTCGCTGCGCACGATCTTCTGGATCTTTTTTCAGATCGGGTCGTTGAGTTTTGGTGGCGGGCTGACGGCGTGGCTCTACCGGGAGATCGTCGAGAAGCGCAACTTGATGCGCGATACCGACTTCATGGGCGGGATGACGCTGGCGCAGGTGCTGCCGGGCATCAACATGACGAACATGTCGGTGTACGTGGGGCAGCGGTTGCGCGGCGTGAAGGGGGCCGTGACGGCGATCATGGGCCTGATCCTGGTGCCGTTTTTCGCGATCATCCTGATCGGCACGTTCTATGCGCAGATCAAGGAAATCCCAGCGCTGCATCATTTCCTCGATGGGGTCGCGGCCACCGCCGTCGGCTTGCTGATGGCGATGACCATCAAGGCGGTGAAGGTGACGCGGATGCGCGCCATCCAGCTCGTGATCGCGGCGATCGTGGTGCTCGCGGTCGGTGTGCTGCGCTGGCCGATGGTGCCGGTGATCCTGCTGCTGGCGCCGGTCAGCATCGCGCTGTCGTGGCCGCGCGACGACGGCGACGCCGATCGGGCTGCCGATCGGGCAGAAGGAGCGCCGCATGCGTGAGCTTGGCGTCATCATCGCGGTCATGGCGCCGCTGTCGCTCGTATCGTTCGGCGGCGGGGCGAGCATCCTGGCGCCGCTGCACGAGGCGTTCGTGCGCAACCATGGCTGGCTGAGCGCGCGCGAGTACATCGACTACTTCGCGATCTCGCGGGCCTCGCCCGGGCCCGGCGCCATGCTGGTGACGCTGATCGGCTGGAAGATCTCGGGCTGGGCCGGCGCCGTGGTGGCCACGATCGCGATTTTCCTGCCGTCGTCGATCCTGTGCTACCGGGTCGCGAAGGTCTGGAACCGGCATCGCGGCGCGCCGCTGCATACGGCGCTGGAGCAGGGCCTGCTACCGATCGGCACAGGGCTGACGTTCGCGGGAGCGATCATTACGCAGCAGACCTCCGAAACCGGGGCCGCGGGCTGGCTGATCGCGCTGGCGGCAACCGCCGTTCTGACGCTGCGGAGCTACCATCCCCTGCTGGTTCTGGCCTGTGGCGGCGCGCTTTTCCTGATATACAGGACGATGACGGGTTGAAATTCGACGTTCGGGACGGCGCGTCAGACCAATAGGCGATATTGACGCCGGATATGCCGGCACAGCATAGAAGCAGGATGGAACGAGCCGCGTCTCGCGGGTTGGCGCTGAGCCTGCCCAATGTGCTGACCTATCTTCGAATTGCGGCTGTGCCCGCGTTCGTCGCTTGCCTGACGTTGCTCGACGGCCAACTGGCGCGCGGCATGGCGTTTGCGTTTTTCGCCGGCGCGAGCCTGACCGACTGGCTGGATGGCTATCTGGCGCGGGCCTGGTCCCAGCAATCGGCATTGGGGCGGATGCTCGATCCGATCGCGGACAAACTGCTGGTCGGCACGGCTCTGCTGATGCTGGTCCACGACAATACGATCGACGGGGTGTCGATCTGGGCGGCCGTGATCGTGCTGTGCCGCGAAATCCTGGTTTCGGGCCTGCGCGAGTATCTCGCCGAACTCAACGTCAAGGTTCGCGTCACGGTGCTCGCCAAGTGGAAGACCGCCGTGCAGATGATTGCGCTGGCAGTCTTGTTGATCGGCCCGACGCTGGTCCCCTATCATGTCGAGATGCATCGGCTGGGCATCGGCTTCTTATGGGTCGCCGCGCTGCTGACGCTGTGGACGGGCTACGACTATCTGAAGGCCGCGTTTCAGCACGTCGACTGGTAAGCCGGCGCGCGAATACTGGCCTCACGCATCAAGGCACCAATGGTGAAGATCGTTTATTTCGCGTGGGTTCGCGAGCGTATCGGCAAGGCGGAGGAAACCGTCGATTTACCCGCTGGGATCGCGACAATCGCCGATCTCGTGGGTTGGCTGAGGGCGCGGGGGCCGGAATACGCCAACGCCTTCGCCAAGCCGGAGTTGGTGCGGGCTGCCATCGATCAGACCCACGTCAAGCCGGCCGCCAGCATCGCCGGAGCGCGGGAGATCGCGTTCTTCCCACCCGTGACGGGGGGCTAACGCCATGGCGGTACGCGTGCAGCGGGAGGATTTCGATACCGGCGCGGAGATCAAGCGGCTGACCGCCGGGCGTACCGATATCGGCGCGATCGTGACCTTCACGGGAACCGTGCGGGGCACGGCGGGCGGCCAGGGCATCGCCACGATGACGCTGGAGTACTATCCCGGCATGACCGAGGCCGAGCTCGAACGCGTGGAGGCGGAGGCGAACGCCCGCTGGCCGCTGCAGGGAACCCTGATCGTGCACCGGTTCGGCGAGCTCGCGCCCGGCGACAAC
Source organism: Devosia equisanguinis (assembly GCA_945903565.1). Lineage (GTDB taxonomy): Bacteria > Pseudomonadota > Alphaproteobacteria > Rhizobiales > Hyphomicrobiaceae > CAMDPA01. Next base: position 3,552 of record CAMDPA010000205.1, read on the forward strand.
ATCGTGCTGGTGGTGACGGCATCCCCGCACCGGCAGGCGGCGTTTCAGTCGGCCGAGTTCCTGATGGATTATCTGAAGACGCGGGCGCCCTTCTGGAAGAAGGAAGCCGGCCCCGACGGCAAAGCCGATTGGGTCGATGCCCGCGAGAGCGACGACGCAGCGACGGCGCGCTGGGCAGGGAAAGCGCAGTAAAACAAAGAAAAAGGCCATTGCCCTGGGGGGCAATGGCCTCGAGAACTCGTCCGTGAACCGGATCTATCGACCCAGCTTGAAGTTGAGCCTGGCGGTCAGCAAATGGAGCTCGACGTCGCCGACCTTATTCTGACCAACGGTAAACCCTGGCGCCACATACTGCGGGCTGGCAAGACGCGAAACCGGCTCGATATTGACGTAGCTGTAGTCGAGGCCGAGCGTTACGAACGGCGACACCGCCATCTCGAAACCGCCGCCGAATGTGAGACCGTCTTCGCGACGGTTCGTGCCGGTGATTTGGAAGCCGCTCGAGGCGATACCCCCGCCGCGGTGCACCTCGGCGCCAGCGTAGCCACCCTTCACATAGACGAGCCAATTGTTGACCGCGTAACCAAGGCGCGTCGACAATGTGAACAGCCAGTCGATGTCGGACGTGCGCGTTCTATTGGCAAGAATGGCTGGATTGACGACCTTGGTGTCGGCAAGGTTGAATCCGGTCAAGCTGGTCTCGGTGCCGATAACGAAGTTGCCCCACTGGCCCTGATAGATGAACTGGCCGCCTCCGGCGAAGCTATCCTTGTCGAAGTTGTACTTCTCGGTAGCGCCGGTGGAATAGGTCACATTGTGGTCGACGTTCGACCAGGCGCCGCCGATGTTTCCGCCGATGTACAGTCCCGACCAGTTGAAACCTCCGGGCGCGGCCGGCGCAGCCGACATCTTCCCGTGCGCGGGCATTCCGTCAGCCAGCGCGCCAGTCGACGCGATCGCGGCTCCGATGGCGAGTGCAATGCCGACAAATGCGGTGCTCGATTTCATGTGGATAACTTCCCTTTTTTTGATCCGGCTCCACCCTCGGCGGCGGACACAGATGAATTCAGGAATCGCGGTAGATTGATTCGGGGGGGGCTGCACAATGCTTCCGGGCCCACAATGGATGGCCGAATTGTTGGAATGACTGGAGTTTTGGGCGCGGAAATCTTCAGACGGCGCCGAACAATCTGTCGGGCAGGCGCGCAATCAATTCGAGCGAGATCACCGAAAACCTTTAATTATTTTATTGTTTTACAATGGCTTGATCTGGCGGTCCGGCTGGTGAAAGAGATCGGCGGCCAAAATTGAATGGCGTGAATGGATCAAATGGCGCGTGCGTGCAACCCAGGGTGTTGCCGGGGGGCAACGCGGAACGCCAATGTAAGCATGCAGCAGATGGCGCGCGCAACGGCGCCAAAATGGATCACGCCGCGTTGAAGGTGCGGCCCGATACTTCTTCTCCGGCATCGACCGTCGATAGGAAGCGGGCGATCGCGACGATCGTGGGGGCATCTTTGAGCAGTGGCGCATGCCCCTGCCCCGCGACAACAAGGCTGGCGCAGTCGGGATGACGCCGTTGCATCTCCAGATGTGTCGCCTCCGAGAGAATGTCCGAGTTTGCTCCACGGACCGCCAGCATGGGGACGCCCGAAAGCGCCATGAACTGCGGCCACAAGGCCGGAATCGGCGCCGCCGTCACAGGGATCGAGCGGCCGATGGCGGGATCGTAGCCGGGCGCGGGCCGTCCATTCTTTTCATTGAACCAGGCACGCGCCACCTCCTCCCACCGCTCCGGCGGCACAGCCGGGAACTGCCGCTGCGACATGCCGGCGACGAGATCCGCGGCATCCTTCCATGAGCCAGGCAGCGGCATCCGGCCGACATAGCCGGCAATCCGCGCCAGGCCGTCGCGTTCGATCACGGGACCGATATCGTTGAGAACGACCGCGCCGATAAACGAGGGTTGTGCGGCTGCAAGCACCATTGCGATCAAGCCGCCACGCGAGGTGCCGACGATGCTGGCGCGGTGCAGGCCGGCGACGATGGCCAGATCGATCGCATCTTGCGTTTCAACTGGAATCGCATAGTTGCGCCAGTTCTTGTCATGCTCGGACAGGCCCCGGCCACGGCTGTCCAGCGCCCACACGGTCCGCGCGGCAGGACCAGTCGACAGGGCGACGGCGAGGTCGTGGAAGTCGCGGCTGTTGCGCGTCAGCCCTGCAAGGCACAGCACTGGCCGCCTGCGAGACGCGGGCGCCTCGTAGCAGCGGGCGTGCAAGCGAAGCCCGTCGCGTGCGGAAAAATAGTGAGACGTTCCCTGCAGCTGCTGATCGAGAGACACGCTATCCGTCCCTTTTTTAAGGTGCCGTCGAACCCCTAGAGCGCTTTCCACTCGGTTCAAATCGGTGGAACGCGCTCTAGTTTTTGCTTGTCGCATTTTCTGCGGTTAACCGGTGGGCACTTAACCGGAAAATGCTCTACTCGAACTTGCGCTCGACCTTGCTCACGACCTGCTTTGACCGCAAACCGGCGATGATCCGGTTCAAGTGTTCGAGATCCCAGACTTCCACCTCGATCGCCATCTCCGTGAAGTCCGACGCGCGCTGGGTCATCCGGAGGGTGTCGATATTGCCGTCCGCCTCGCCGATCACCTGGGCGATCTGGGCGAGTGTGCCGGGTTCATTGACGACGGTGACGATCAATTTGGCCGCGAAGCGTTCGGGCCGCTCCGGGTCGATGTCCCAGGTCACGTCGACCCAGTTCGCCTGCTCGTGGTCGGCCAGCCGGGGCGAGTGGATCTGGAACACGCGGATGCCCGCACCCGGCGCAAGCACGCCGACGATGCGGTCGCCGGGCACGGCACCGCCCTCTTCGAAGGTGACCGGCAGATCGCTGCGTGGCCCCCGGATCGGAACCCCGCCGCTGATGGCTGAACCATTGATGGCGCTGGCGTTCTCGCTTGCACCGCCCGGCATCCGAAACTTGAGGTTCATGACCTTCGCGAGGTTGAACCAGCCTTCCTGTCCCTGGCCGTGATCGTGTCGGTTCTTGGGGCGAGGTCCGCTGCTTGCGCCTTCGAGTTTGGCGGCGGCTTCCGGCGAGATCGCCCGCACGACATCGTTGACCGGTAACTCGCCGCGACCGACCGCGGCCAACAGGTCGTCGAGCGACTTGTGGGCAAGCCGCGTTGCGATCCGCTTGATCTTGTCGTCGGAGTATTCAAGCCCGGCGCGTTCGAAGCGGGCCCCGAGCAGTCGCCTGCCCAGCTCACCATATTGGCGGCGCATGGCATCGCGCGTGGCGCGGCGGATCGATGCCCGCGCGCGGCCGGTGACGGCGACCTGCTCCCAGGCCGCGGGCGGTGTCGTTGGCGCGCGCGAGGCGATCACCTGGACTTCGTCGCCATTGCGCAGCACCGTCGTCAACGGCATGTGGCGGCCGTTGATCAGCGCACCCGATGCCGAGTTGCCGATGTCGGTATGAACCGCATAGCCGAAATCGATCACCGTCGCGCCACGCGGCAGCGCGATCAGACGGCCCTTGGGCGTGAAGCAGAACACCTGGTCGTGAAACAACTCGAGCTTGGTGTGCTCCAGGAACTCCTCGGAGTTCTGGCCTTCAAGCAGCGTCTCGACCAAACGGCGCAACCAGACGTAGGGGCCGATCTCCGCGTCGGAAGTTGTTGCTTCTGCGTCGGGCGAATTGCTCGCATCCTTGTAGACCGCGTGCGCGGCAACGCCGTACTCGGCGGTCTCGTGCATTTGCCGCGTCCGAAGTTGCAGCTCGACGCGCTGATGACGGGGGCCGACGATTGTAGTGTGGATCGAGCGGTAGCTGTTCTGCTTTGGCGTCGAGATGTAGTCCTTGAAGCGGCCGGGCACAGCGCTCCATGTGGTGTGCACCACGCCGAGCGCCCGGTAGCAGTCGCCAAGGCTGCCTGCCATCACGCGGAACGCATAAATGTCGGACAACTGCTCGAGACTGATCTGCTTGGTCGTCATCTTACGCCAGATCGAGTAGGGCTTTTTTTCCCGCCCGCTGACTTCGGCTGGAATCCCGGCCTCGGACAGTTTGGCCCCGAGCGCCTTGACGATCTCGCCGACAAGGCCGCGATTGCGGTTGGCAAGCGCGGTGAGCTTTTCCTTCAGTGCCGCGTAGGCATCGGGGTTGAGCCAGCGAAACGCCAGATCCTCCAGCTCCTCGCGCAGATTCTGCATGCCCATGCGGCCAGCGAGCGGCGCATAGATGTCCAGCGTTTCCTGGCTGATGCGCTGGCGGCTCTCGGGCTTCATGTGCTCGAGCGTGCGCATGTTGTGGAGGCGGTCCGCGAGCTTGACGAGCAAGACACGGATGTCGCTCGAAATCGCGATCAGAAGCTTGCGAAAGTTTTCGGCTTGCTCGGCTCGCTTGGAGACGAGGTCGAGCTTCTTGATCTTGGTGAGCCCGTCGACCAGCGAGCCGATCTCGGCGCCGAACATCTGGTCGATTTCGGTGCGGGTGGCGTCGGTGTCCTCGATCACGTCGTGGAGGAGAGCGGTTGCGATGGTGGCGTCGTCGAGCTTCAGGTCGGTCAGGATCGCGGCGACCTCGAGCGGGTGCGAGAAATAGGGATCGCCGGAGGCTCGCTTCTGCTTGCTGTGCGCCTGCATGGCGTAGACGTACGCGCGATTAAGCAGCGCTTCGTCCGCCTTTGGATCGTACGCGAGGACGCGCTCGACGAGCTCGTACTGGCGCATCATGTGGCTCACCCGTTTCATGTCGTGGCGGTCATGCCCGCCGTGGCCGCGCGCACCAGCACCCGCATCGCAAATGGCTGGTAGGAGTTGATCGTATGCCAGCACCCGCTTCAAAAGCGGCCAGATTTACCAGCGACCGTTTCACCAGCAAAACGAGTGCGGGGCAGTCATCCACAATGTGGAGCCGCCCCGCACGGGTCAAGTGCCGCCTTCGGGAAAATGAGTCGACCCGCGATTTTCGCAGAAAAACCTGTGCCGACGAGGGTGCGCTAGCGAGAACTGCGTCCGCTACCGCTACCACTGCCGCCACCACTGCCGCCACCACTGCCACCGCCGCCGCTACCGCTGTTGCCGAGAGCTGCGGAAGGCTCTGTTGGCGTCAGGCTTTCCAAGCCGCGCAGGAGCTGCTCTTCGGTCATCACGTCGAACTGGTTGTCGCTTGACTGGTCGTCGCGGCCAAGGACAGGAGTGCGGCGCTCGACCGGCAACATGGGCGCGGACTGAGACTCCGGCTCGTCCACCTCGACGTTCTTCTGGATCGAGTGGATCAGGCTTTCGCGGAGATCGTCCGGAGGCAATTTCTTTTCGGCGATTTCGCGCAATGCGATGACCGGATTCTTGTCGTTCTCCGGCTCGACCGCGATCGCCGATCCGGTGGAGATCTGGCGGGCACGATGGGCCGCGAGCAGGACGAGCTCAAATCGGTTGGGGACCTTGTCCACGCAATCTTCGACGGTCACGCGTGCCATTGCAGTTCCTTTCGAGCGTTCGAAACGCCAAGTCGATCAAGCCGAAAGCCGTGGAATGTGTCCGTGTAGCTCAAACAGTATGCGATGCAGCCGCAGACACGTTGCGCCGAACACCCGCTTGTTCGTCTTGAAGTCGACGGTTCATTCGTCTTTGGCTCATTCCATCATAAGAGCGAGCAACCGGAAGCGATAAACGCAGAGCACGAGGCTGGCCGCTCCGCCTGATGCGAGCAACCCC
>CAMDPA010000206.1 GCA_945903565.1 Devosia equisanguinis
GCTGCGCAAGGGCGCGGCCCGCACCGTGAAGGCGCTGATGAAGCTGATCGGCCGCCTCATCAAGACGTTTGCACCCGACGAGTGCGCGAACTACTTTCGCCACGCCGGATACGGGTAGCGACCCAGATCAGGTGGAAAATGCTCTAGGATGCACGCGTTCCGTGGTCTCGGTATGCGGCCGCTGAGCCCTGTGCATCTCAAAGGCAGCCGCACAGGCGGCGATCTCGCGCTGCGCTGGATCAGGCGCGCGCGGGCTGGCGGCGATGCATGGGAAAGCGTGGAGGTGCCGCTCGGCGAGGAGAGCGAACGCTACGAGATCGACATTCTCAACGGCGCGGCGGTCGTGCGGACGATCACGGCGGAGGTCCCGGCAGCGGCCTACCCGGCGGCGCAGCAGATTGCCGATTTCGGCTCGGCGCAAAGCGCCGTGAGCGTGCGGGTCTATCAAGTCAACGCCGTGTGGGGACGCGGCAGCCCGGCCAGCGCGACGGTGTAGTTGCTCGTCAAGGCAGGGTTTCCAAAGGGCTACGCCCTTTGGCGGGATCGAAGGGTCGTGCATGTGCACGCCTCCGGCATGACACCCTTCGTCTTGCGACGGATCGGAGTTTTGGATCGAGCGAAATGCTTGATCCAGCCTGCGCAGGGTTCAACAATGAAGGAGAGAAGATCGTGAGTGATACAACTTCGGTTCAGACACCACAAACCGCCAAATGGTGGGGCAATTCGTTGACGATCCGCGGCGCGCTGTTGAGCGCGGCGTCTGCGGCGTTCCCTGTCCTTGGGGCGGTTGTCGGCATCGATCTCAGCGGCGAGGCGATCCGGCAGATCGGCGAGCAGACGGTGGTGTTGGTGCAGGCGGCCGGTGGGCTTGCAGGTATGGCAATGACGATCGCTGGACGCCGGCGTGCGACGACGCGGCTCGAACGCCGGTCGTTCGCGGTGCAGGTGTAAACGCTACACCACGAAGCCGAGTGCGCCGCTGGCGCCCGGCTTGCTGCGGCTGATGTCGGCCAGCAACTCCGCCAAGGCCGTGGGCTTGCCGAGAATGCCAAGCATCTCGGCTTGCTTTCGCGCCTTGGCGAAATCACCGGGCGCGAGGTTGGTGTAGGCGAGGCCGTCGCTCGGCACGCTGTCGAGGCCGAAGAACACGCGCCAAGCGCGCTGCAAGGCGGCCTTGTCGAGAAAGTCGAAGCGCACGTTGAACGTGAAGCGGCGCAGCGACGCCTGATCGATGCGGTCCATCATATTGGTCGTGAAGCAGACCGGCAGCGGGTGTTCCTCCATCCACGTCAGCATCTCGTTGACTTGGCTGACTTCCCAGGAACGCTGCGCGTCGCGGCGATCCCACAACAAGCTGTCGGCTTCGTCGAACACGAGCAGTGCGCCGGCTTCGCGCGCCTCCTCGAATGCGGCGGCGATGTTTTTCTCGGACTGGCCGACGTACATGCCAAGAATGTCCGACGCGCGGATCTGCAACACCTGCAAGCCGAGTCGGCCTGCCATATAGCGTGCGAACGCGGACTTGCCGGTGCCGGGCGGTCCGTACAGGCAGAGCGAGAATGCGCGCGCCTGGCCGCCTACGAGCTGATCGCCAAGCTCGATCAAATCGCGGCTGGCGGTGGTCAGTTCCGGATCGAACGCTGGAATGACGACCGCGCGGCGCGCGCCAACGCCGGTGACGGCGCGCATGATGCCGCGCGCGACTTTCTCGATCGTTTCGGCACCACCGCCCGCGAAACTTGCCGCGCGGATCGCATTCTCCAGGATTGCCGGCGTGGCGTCGATCTGCTGCGCGAGGCGGTCGAGGTCGATGTCGGCGATCTCGATGTGGTGGCGCTTCAGCATCTGCTCCATGATACGGCGGCGTTGCACGGCGGGCGGACGTTTCAATTCGACTGCCAGCGTCATGCGCCGCAGAAGCGCGGGGTCGATATTGCCGAGTTCGTTCGACGTCCAGATGATCGGCACCGGATTGGTCTCGAGCAGGCGGTTGAGAAACACCTTCGAGCCGCCGCGCCGGATCAAATGGACGGCCACGTCCTCCATCTCGTCGAACAGCAGCGCGCAGCCCTTCTCGCCGGCGACGAGCCGGTTGGAGAACACAAGATCGAGCAGCCGGCTCGCGCGATCGGCCTCTCCCCCCTGCTGCGTCTCCTCCCCTGCGCCATACAGCACGAGGCCCGCCGCGTTGGCCGCCATCTTGGCCAGCTCCGTCTTGCCCGAGCCCGGGGGCCCGTAGAGCAGGATATTCACGCCTTGCGCATGGGCGTGCGCGCCGCCCTTCAGCACGGCGGTGATGAGGTCGCGATCCCCGGCGACGTGCTCGTAGTCGGCCGACTGCACGCTGGTCGTCAGGGGCACGCCGAGCAACGCGTCGCGCATTTCAGCGAACCCGGCATAGGTGCGGTCGAGGCACGCGCTGATGCGTAGTGGCACGGCGAAGCGGGCGTTGTAGCCGCCGATCATTTCGCTCTCGCGCAGCTGCAGCAGGCCCGACGTGAGCAGATCACCGGATGGGGCCAGGCACTCCTCGACCACCCGCAGCGGCTCACCAACGAGCAGCGAGACGGCCCGCGCCACCGGACTAGCCACTTCCAGCACCGTGTTGGCGAAAAACTGGACCTGTTCGTAGCGTACGCAGCAGGCGATGAGCCCGGCGATCTTCCAGGCGGTGTCGGGATGCGCGATGTCGAGCGCGAGAACGAGGCTTTCCACGTTGCTGCCGAGCGGCTCGGGCCGCTGGCTCTCGCGGGCTGCGGCATCGAGAGTGACGATGTACTCGGCGCGGGTTTGGGCGAGCACCGTCTCGAAGTCCGAGAACCTGTAGCCAGCATTGTAGGTCTGGCTCAGGATCTCGGTCAGGGGTGGCGGCAACGGCAGACCCATCGAGTCCGCACGCTCATGGAGCCACCACAGGACGTTGCGCATGGCGCGCGCGGGCAGCTCCGTTCGCGACACGACGCGAGCGGCGTAGCGGGCAATCAATCCGCGTTCGACATCTGCAACAGTCATCGTCCAGAATCTTTCGACCAGAATCGTTCGTTTTACCGCGATGGCCGGTATGCAGATCGGCGTGTGGGCGGGCGCTGGTGTTTATTTAACCATCACTTTCGACAAAAGCACGGGCTGCCGGGACTGTCGACCCATGGCCTGCTGGCTCAAGTCGTTGTATGCAGAGGCGGTTTACCGGTCACACGGAATGGAACCCATGAGCCTTCTCCCCGAGCAACTGGCCGACCGGTATCATCGTTTCCGGTTCCGGCATTTCGCGCCACACAGCGAAAGCTACGCCGAACTTGCCTCCAACGGCCAGAACCCCGAGGTGATGGTCGTGTCGTGCTGCGACAGCCGCGTCGACCCCGAGACGATCTTTTCGGCGATGCCGGGTGAGTTGTTCGTCGTGCGTAACGTCGCCAACCTGGTGCCGCCCTACGAGACGACCGGCCGGTATCACGGCGTATCCGCGGCACTCGAGTTCGCGGCGCTGAACCTGCGCGTGAAGCACATCCTCGTGATGGGGCATTCCGGCTGCGGCGGCATCCGCGCGTCGCTGGAAAGCGATACGGCGCGCCAGACCGAGGCGCAGTTCATTTCGCACTGGATGTCGATCATCGACGAGGGGCGCACGCGCGTCTTGTCTGCCTGGGCGGGGCGGCCTTTGTCTGAAGTACGCACGGAGTTGGAGCGGGAGGCTGTGCGTATCTCCATCGACAACCTTCGCACGTTCCCCTGCGTGCAGCAGTTGGAGGCGAAGGGCCGCGTCGTGCTGCACGGCGCGCATTTCGACATCGCGTCGGGCACGCTGCTGGCGCTCAACCAGGCGACGTCGCAGTTCGTGGCGGTGTAGGCCGGATTACGCATCGTCCCCGACAAATGGCGACGGCAGCCCGCCTGCGTTCCCTGCCGCAATGCCGGGCGCCTTCAGGCGCAGCAAACTCCACGGGCTCGGCATCTTGCCGACCTCCACCTCGATCAAGGCTGGCCCGCCGCCGCGGATCGCTTCCTTCAACGCGCCTTCCAGGCCGTGCGCATCGCGCACCTTCACGGCCGAAACGCCGAACGCCTTGGCCAGCGCGACGAAGTCGGGGTTGTGCAACTCGGCGCAATAGGCCTGGCCGAACTGCTCGGTCTGCAGGCCGCGCACGTTGGCGAACGCGCCATCGGCGAACACGACGACCACATGGCGCAGCTTGTAGCGCGCCGCGGTCGCCAACTCCTGCAAGGTCCAGCCGAAGCCGCCGTCGCCCGTGATCGACACGACGACGCGGCCCGGGTTTCCAGCAGCAGCACCCAGGCCGGTGGGAAAGCCGTATCCCAGCGTGCCCTGATAGCCCGGCCCGATCAGTGTGCCCGGCGCATAGACTGGATAGGCCACGCGCGCGAAGTAGCCGACCTGCGTCAGCTCGTTGACGAACACACCGTCCTCCGGGATTGCGGCGCGCAGTGCGCGCACGAACGAGGCTTGCGGCTCGATCGCGTCGATTTGATCCTGGGCCCAGGCGCGCAGGGCGGCAGCGCGCGCAGGTTCAAGACGGCGGCGATGTTGCGAGGGCGCGGCGGGTAACTCGTCAGCCAGTGCGGCGAGCGCGAGGCCCACATCCGCCTGGACCAGCATTCCGGAAACGCGAGGTTCGTTGGCGGCGCCGGCATCGGTGTTGATGTAGATGTACTTCGTGTCGCGGCCATCCCACGCGGGATAGGGGCCGCGCGTTTCCATGAAGCGGCTGCCGGCAACGAGCATCACGTCCGCGTGCGGGATCAAAGCGCGCCCCGCGAGCGTTGAGAAGGCGAGCGGGTGGCGATCCGACATCGCACCACGGCCGTTCTCGCTCATGATGACGGGCGCGCTGAGCTTCTCGGCGAGCCGCTGCAGCGCAGCGCCGCCAGCGGTCGAGAGCACGCCGCCGCCCGCGTAGATGACCGGGAATTTCGCGGCCTGCAGCACTGCGGCGATGCGCCGAATCTGCGCCTGATCCGGCTTCATCCGGTTGTCCTCGCCGTTCGGCGGCTGGACCAGATCGACCTCCCCGCGCGCCGACAAGATGTCGTGCGGGATCTCCAGTGCGACCGGTGCGGGCCGGCCCGAATTCATTTCTGCGTATGCCCGGCGCACAAGGCCCGGCACGTCCTCCGGCGAAAATGCCTGGGCCCGCCACTTGGTGACTTGATCGAGAACCGCCGCCTGGTCCTTGATCTCATGCAGGAGGCCATAGCCCTTCCCTATACCTTCCGAGTGAATGTGCCCCGCGATGCACAACACGCGCGAATTACACGCGTAAGCCGTGGCCAGACCGGCCGCCGCGTTCAAGATGCCGGGGCCCGGCACAACCATGCATACGCCGGGTTTACCGGTGGTGCGCGCGAAGCCATCGGCCATGTACGAGGTCGCCTGCTCGTGGCGCGGCACCATGTAACGGATCGAATTCTCCGACTTGCGCAGCGCATCGACCGCCCAGTCGAGCTGCACGCCGGGAATGCCGAATACGTGTGTCGCGCCTTCAAGCACGAGTTGCTGGACGAGTGCTTCGCCGCCGGTCAGGTTCATGAGGGGTACCTTTGGTTCGGATTGCTATGCCGCGCGCGCTGGATCAAAACCCAGCGCCAGCGAGATCTCCGCCGCGCCCTTCACGACCTCGCGTGTGCAGCGCGTGCGCATCTGCGGCCGGAAGCGCTCTTGCGGCATCGAGAACGTCACCGCCGCCACGACATCTCCGACGTGATTGCGAATTGGCGCGGAGACCGCGGACGTATCCGAGGTCACCTCGCCCTCGACAACGGCGAAGCCGTCCTTTCGCGTCGCCTTGATCGCGGCCAGCAGCTTCGATTTCTCGATCTGCGAGGACGGGATGGTCGCCAGATAGGCCTCGATCTCGGTGTCGTCGAGGCCCGACATCAGCGCACGCCCACCGGCGCCGACATGCAGCGCGACGTGGAAGCCCGGCTGCACGATACGGCGGACTTCGTGCTGGCACTCGGCGTACTCGATGTTGACGCGGTTCGCGCCGATGCGCACGCCGAGGGAAACCGTCTCGTTGACCCCATCGCGCATCCGCCGCATCACCGGCAGCGCGACTTCGCGGATATCGAGCTGGCGGCGTTTGACGTCGGCGAGCCGCAGCCACCCCAATCCCAGCGCGAACTGATCCGGTGAGCCGGGCGACCGGTCGATCAGGCCGCGCCGTTCCAACGTCGCCAGAGCGGCATTGACCGATGGTGACGGCAGCCCCGTGCGGGCAACCAGCGTATCCGCCGACTGTGATCCCGGCGTGCGCCGCAAAGCTTCCAGCAGTAACACCGCGCGCGACACCGCCTCGACCTTGTAGCGGGCCATCGGCTGTGCCGCCGGCGTCGGTCGGGGAACGGCTTTGCGCGGCCCACGGCTTGCCGCTTTTACTTTCGCGGTCTTTGCCACGCTGCTCTCACCTTCCCAATTCAAGCTTCTACTCTGCCGCCGCACGCTGCGGCGCCATCCGCGCGAGCTCGGCCAATACGTCTTCGACGTGCATCACATCGCAATATTTGTGGTGCATGTCGAATAGGTTGACCTTGTGGCTCAGTTCGCAGCGGTCGAAGCAGCATTCCTCGACGAGCACGACGTGGAAGCCGTGGCTGTAGGCATCGACCGCGCTGGCCCGCACGCAGCCCGAGGTGCTGTCGCCGACGATGATCAGGGACTGTATGCCGAGCTGCGTCAGGTGCGCGATCAGCGGCGTACCGAAGAACGCGCTGGCACGTTGCTTGGTGATCACGGTGTCGCCGGGCTGTGGCGCGAACTCGGACTTGATTGCATAGAGCGCGGGATCGACCGGCACCTTCTGGCGGTTGGTGGCCGAGACGCGCGTCGGCTTGCTGTCGGGGCGCACGTCCGATGTCGTATAAAGCACCGGCAGGCCGGCCGTGCGGGCCGCCGCGAACACCTGCTGTGTCGGCGCTATCGCGTTGTAGGCGAACACGCCGCAGGCGGATGGATATTGCTTGCTGACGTCCTCCACCGGCTTTGCGCCGCCCTGATAAACGAGCTCATACAAGTCGATGGCGAGCAGCGCCGGCCTGGCGCCGACGTAGATGTCGCGCTTGTAGTGCGCGTAGACGTCGAGCATCGGTTTGGGGATAACGTCCTTCCAGCAATGATCTTCGAAATCACGGGCCATGGAGATCTCCATTCGTGCTGTTGCATTGGCTCTTGCATTACAACTGAAACGGCGTTTCGCTGCAGGGTCTGGGATGCAAGCGGCATCTGTCAAGCTGTGAAAGCGGAGTTGGGTCATGTTGCAGGGCATCGGCGAGGGCGTGGCGACGCAGGAGATCATGTGCCCTGGCGGCATGCCGGCGTTCCTAGCGTTGCCGCGAGAGGCCGAAGGCCGGTTGCCGATCGTGGTGCTGATGCACGAGCGATATGGCCTCGTCCAGCACACACGGGATCTCGCGGTGCGCTGTGCCAAGGACGGCTTCCTGACGATCGCGCCCAACTTCTTCTTCAAGCACCCGGATCAGGCGACGCTCAACAAGGGCGATGGCCGCTACGATCTCGGCGACGTCGAGTCGAATTCATACCTCCGCCAAATTCTGGCGATGCTGGCGGATCACCCCAACGCCGACATGGCGCGTATAGCCGTCGCCGGCTATTGCCAGACCGGACGGCACCCGCTCGTGTTCGCGGCGGAGGAGCACATCGCTGCCGCCGTGGTCTGGTACGGCGCGGCGTCCAAGCGCGAATGGGGCGTGACGCCGATCCAGCCCAAGCCCCTCGAGCAGGTGCTCGCCAACGTGCGTTGCCCCGTGTTTGGCGCGTTCGGCGCGCTCGATCACATTATCTCCGTGGACGACGTCAGGCGCTTCCGCAACACGCTGGAGGACGCCGGCAAGAGCTACGAGATCCACGTCTACGAGCAGGCCCCGCACGGCTGGCTCAACGACACCATGCCCGGCCGCTATCGCAAAGCCGAGGCGGATGCGGCGTGGGCTGCCCAACAGGCGTTTCTGAAGCGCGTGCTGGCCAAGGGCTACCGGCAAACCAACGTCGAGTGGGTGTTCGAGTGCGCCCGTCCCCTCGGTTACGACTTCAGCAAGAATGTGCGCATGGAGTAGGCGGTCGACGATCGTAGGCTGGATCAAACGAAGCGTAGCGAAGTGCGACCCAGCATCTCCCGGCACCACGTGGATTGCTGGGGGGCGCATCATCGCAGGGCGATGCTCTGCATCGACGTTTGCCCCCGCCTACGATGAGGAACGACGGACACGGTAGGAGCGCAGCCTTGTCGGCTCGCTTTCTGCCTCGATGCGCCCCGCTGCTATGAGCGCCTGCAGGCGGCTGGCGAGGAACAGATCGCTCAAGCCATCCCGCCTCTCCGCTTTGCGCATCGCGGCGGCGACAATGCGGGCTGCGACGTGCCAATCCGGGCCGCAGCTTTCGATCAGCAGATCGTCGAAAGTATCGACGGGCACCGTGAAAATCCGACCGTCTTCCCAGCGGCGGCGCACGCCACCGTCCGCGCGAAGCCGCTCAAAACTGGCCGCCAGCACGGCGCGTTGCTCGTCGGAGATGGGCATCGCGCCCACGTGGAAAGCGGCGAGTTCTTCCGGCGTGTAGGTCGCGACGTGAGCCCGGGCTTTGTCTCCCGGCACCGCCACCGACATCAGCGCCGCCGCCTGTGGCGCAATCCACCAACAGGCCATCGCCAGCAACGTCGCTTCCGAGGCGTTCGGACCATGCCAGATGGTGAGCGTTTGCGGCTTCTCCGCAAGTTGGCCTGCAAGCGCGTGCCAGGGCTCGAAAGCATCCGTTGCCGTATAGGGCCAGTCGTCGAACCCAGCGTAGCACTGTCGCATGTAGGCGATCCTGGCTACGCCGTCGTCGAGCGGCCCATTTCCCAGATCGTCGGGTATGCAATGCACGCGGCCGGCCACGCCGTGCGCGCGGCACGCGACCTCGAGGGTGCCGGCGGCGTAGTCGCCGAGCACGAGATGCAGAACGTCGTTGCTGTTTGACATGGCATCTAGTACCCGCGATCAGAAATAGCTGGTACGTCTGATCGCAGATTCCCGTGGCGATCCGGCAGGAGGAGGCCGAAGAGCGTAGCCGTAGCTACGGTCGAGGCCTTCGACGAACCGGGCGCCCGGGAGCTGCGACCCTCCGGGCGATCGAGGATGGTCGCCGGGGGCGTTGAGCCGCTCGTCCGATGCGTCAGCATCGGCCTTCGCGTCGCTCCTGCCCGGCGAGCATCCTCGATCGTCATACGTGCCAGCTATTTCTGATCGCGGGTACTAG
>CAMDPA010000207.1 GCA_945903565.1 Devosia equisanguinis
CCAGGGGGTGCGCGCAAGATTTGATAGAACCGGATCGGCGTCGCGTCACGGTGTCAGACCCGCAGGGTCTGACGCCAACTCAAGCAGGAGAATAACCATGGCCGCCGTTCAGGAGACCATCGAGCAGGTCAAGCGGATCGATGTCGACCAGTACAAGTACGGGTTCGAGACCGAGATCGCTTCCACGCGCGCGCCGAAAGGCCTCGACGAGAGCACCGTGCACTTCATCTCCGCCAAGAAGAGCGAGCCGGAGTGGATGCTGGCGTGGCGGCTGGACGCGTTCGAGCGCTGGAAGGCGATGACCGAGCCGAAGTGGGCCAAGGTCCACTATCCCAAGATCGACTTCCAGGACCTCTACTACTATTCCGCGCCGACCAGCACGGAAGGGCCCAAGAGCCTCGATGAGGTCGACCCGAAGCTGCTCGAGACCTACGCCAAGCTGGGCATCCCTCTGAAGGAACAGGAAATCCTCGCAGGCGTGCGCAAGCAGACGGACAAGAGCGAGCTGGATGAGGAAGGCGGAGGCGAGTACGCGTCGGGCAAGGTCGCGATCGACGCGGTGTTCGACAGCGTTTCGGTGGTCACGACCTTCAAGAAGGAGCTGGCCAAGGCCGGCGTGATCTTCTGCTCGATCTCCGAAGCCATGCGCGAGCACCCCGAGCTCGTCCGCAAGTACCTGGGCTCCGTGGTCCCGGTGTCCGACAACTTCTATGCGGCGCTGAACGCGGCCGTGTTCTCGGATGGGTCGTTCGTCTACATCCCCCCGAACACGCGCTGCCCGATGGAGCTGTCGACCTACTTCCGCATCAACGAAAAGAATACCGGCCAGTTCGAGCGCACGCTGATCATCGCCGACAAGGGCAGCTACGTCAGCTATCTCGAAGGTTGCACCGCGCCTTCGCGCGACGAAAATCAGCTGCACGCCGCCGTGGTCGAATTGATCGCGCTCGACGATGCCGAGATCAAGTATTCGACCGTCCAGAACTGGTATCCCGGCGACAAGGACGGCAAGGGCGGCATCTATAACTTCGTGACGAAGCGTGGCGATTGCCGCGGCAAGAACTCCAAAATTTCCTGGACGCAGGTCGAGACCGGCTCGGCCATCACCTGGAAGTACCCGAGCTGCATTCTGCGCGGGGATAACTCACGCGGCGAATTCTACTCGATCGCGATCTCGAACGGGTATCAGCAGGTCGACAGCGGCACCAAGATGATCCATCTGGGGAAGAACACGTCGAGCCGCATCATCTCCAAGGGCATCGCCGCCGGCCACTCGCAGAACACCTATCGCGGGCTCGTCTCCGCCCATCGCAAGGCGACGGGCGCGCGTAACTATACCAACTGCGACAGTTTGCTGATCGGCGGCGATTGTGGGGCGCATACCGTGCCCTACATCGAGGCCAAGAACTCTTCTGCACACTTCGAGCACGAAGCTACCACGTCGAAGATCTCGGACGACCAGCTTTTCTATGTGATGAGCCGCGGACTTTCGCAGGAAGAAGCGGTCGCATTAATCGTCAACGGCTTCGTGAGAGACGTGCTGCAGCACCTGCCGATGGAGTTCATGGCCGAGACCCAGAAGCTGATCGGTATTTCGCTGGAGGGCAGCGTGGGGTGATGCAGGCGGCGGCGTTTAGTGCCATAAAGCGTTTTAAAACAATGCGCTAATCCGGACTTGACGTCGCGAAATCGAATCGCCAAATGCTGGCTCGACGGCCACACCGACAAAGTTAAAATATTATGAAAAGGGGACATGACGGGAGTGTGGCTTTCGGAGTACACTACCAAAGTAAACCGGGGAGGTCCGGTTGGTGCGTGAAGCAGCGGGTCACGCATCGGTTTTGTTCCGCTGTGTCATAGTGGAGGATTACAATGTCGATCAACATCGCGCATCTTGAGCAGTCCTGGCTTCAGGCCGAGGCATTGGCTGACAAAGCAAAGCGCGAAGTCATGATTGTCGCCGAGGAACTGCAGCGTAACAACGGCAAGGTCGTTGATGCCGCTCAGGTCAAGATCCTGATGAGCACCGCCGAGCAGGCACGTGCCCGCCAGGCCGAGGCTGATCGCACCGCCAGCGCCGCTTTCGACCTGCTGTGGCAGGCCAAGGGACAAGGACAACAGTCGGTTCATGCTTGAAATCAAGGATCTGCACGTCAAACTGAGCGACGAGGACAAGCCTATTATCAAGGGCTTGTCTCTCACGATTCCCAAGGGCGAAGTGCACGCGGTGATGGGGCCGAACGGCTCCGGCAAGTCCACCCTTGCGCACGTCCTTGCCGGTCGCAGCGGCTACGAGGTGACGAGCGGCGACATCCTCTGGAATGGGGAATCGTTGCTCGAAATGGCGCCGGACGTGCGGGCGGCTAAAGGCGTGTTCCTTGCCTTCCAGTATCCTATGGAAATTCCCGGTGTCGCAGGGCTCACGTTCCTGCGAACCGCAATGAATGCCGTGCGCAAGAAGCGCGGCCAGAAGGAGCTCAACACCCCTGAGTTCCTGAAGATTCTACGTGAGAGAGCAGCCCGTCTCAACATAGAGATCGACATGTTGAAGCGGCCCGTCAACGTAGGATTCTCGGGGGGAGAGAAGAAGCGTGCAGAAATCCTGCAGATGGCGCTTCTGGAACCGACCCTGTGCG
This sequence comes from Devosia equisanguinis, assembly GCA_945903565.1. GTDB lineage: Bacteria > Pseudomonadota > Alphaproteobacteria > Rhizobiales > Hyphomicrobiaceae > CAMDPA01. The sequence goes on from CAMDPA010000207.1 coordinate 2,637, forward strand.
TGCTCGACGAGACCGACTCCGGCCTCGACATCGACGCGCTGAAAATCGTCTCCGACGGCGTTAATGCTTTGCGCTCGCCCGACCGCGCGATGATCGTCATCACGCACTATCAGCGGCTGCTGAACTACATCGTGCCCGACCGCGTACACGTTCTGGCGGGCGGCGTGATCCAGCAATCCGGCGGCAAGGAACTCGCGCTCGAGCTGGAGAAATCCGGCTACGCAGCCTATCAGACCAAGGCCGCCTGAAGGCGACCAGCTTTCTCGGATTGGCGGAGGCAGGCGCCACACCTATGTCCATGACCAACGTTCACGTTCTCGAGCCTTCACGGCCGGCAACTGCCGCCGAGCGCGGTTTTCAGGAAGCCTTCGCCAAGCAGGCATCCGAACTGCCGGGCAAGGATTGGGTTGCCCGCGTGCGGACCGATGCCATGCGTGCGTTCACGCTGCGCGGTCTGCCCACCCGCCGCATCGAAGAGTTCAAGTATACCGATATCCGCGAGCGGCTGAAGGAAGTTTATCCGGCCGCCACCGCTCACGCCGCATCGGCGGTGACCACCGCTCAGATCGATGCCGCGCTCGGCCCGCTGGCCGCGCTCGACGCTTACCGTCTGGTGTTCGTGAACGGCGCCTTCCGCGCCGATCTGTCGAAATCCGACGGCCTGTCTGCTTCTGCCGAGTTCATGCCGCTCGCCCCTCTGCTGGCGAAGGCGCCTGCTTGGCTCGAAGGCAAGTTCGCGGCGGGCCGCCTGGGTGAGGAAACGGCGCTCGTGTCGCTCAATTCGGCCTTCATGAGCGACGGCCTGATGCTCAAGATCAAGCCTGGCCAGAGCCCCGACAAGCCCGTGCTTCTCATCTCCGCCCGCTCTGGCGCAGAGCCCTGCGCGATCGCGAACCGGCACATCCTCGCCATGGAGCCAGGCGCGCAACTCACGCTGATCGAGGCTCACGTGACGCTGGCCGGTGCGGCGCCAAAGGGCCTCACCAACACGTTGACGGACGTTACCGTCGCCGATGGCGCCAAGCTTGCCCACATCAAATGCGGTCTGGACGGCGCGGGCGCGTCCCACGTTTCCAACTGGGTCGTGAGGGTCGGCGCCACCGCCCACTATCGCGGTTTCCAGCTCACCGCCGGCACCGCGCTCGCCCGCCACGACATCGCCGTCGACATGTCAGGCGAAGGCTCCACGCTGGATATGTCCGGTGCATTCCTGGGTCGGGGCACATCCCACGTCGACACGACGCTTGTCGTCGATCACAAGGTGCCCGGCTGCGAAAGCCGCGAGCTGTTCAAGGGCGTTCTCGACGACCGCGCCCGTGGCGTGTTCCAGGGCAAGATCGTCGTTCGCCCCGGCGCCGATAAGACTGACGGCAAGATGATGGCTCGCGCCCTCATGCTGTCGGAGGATGCGGAATTCGATAGCAAACCGGAGCTGGAAATCTACGCCGACGACGTCGTCTGCGGTCACGGCACCACCGCCGCCGAGCTCGACCAGGACTTGCTGTTTTACTGCACCTCGCGCGGCATTCCCGAAACCGAAGCCCGCGGGCTCCTGATCGAAGCGTTCATCGGCGACGCCATCGACAAGGTCGAGCACGAGGCCCTACGCGACGCGTTGATGGACGTAGCGCGTGGATGGCTAGCAGGGGCGGCCTGATGGCCGGATCGATCGTGAGCACGCCAGCCAACACGACCGCCTTCGATGTCGCGCGCATTCGCGCCGACTTCCCGATCCTGTCCCGCCAGATCCACGGCAAGCCGCTCGTCTATCTCGACAGCGCCGCCAGCGCTCAGAAGCCCCGGCACGTCATCGAGGCCATGGATCATTCCATGCGCGCCGAATACGCCAACGTGCACCGCGGCATCCACTATCTCTCCAACACCGCAACCCAACACTACGAGGACGCGCGTGAAACCGTGAAGCGCTTCCTGGGCGCGGCATCCCCCGAAGAGATCATTTTCACCAAGAACGTCACCGAGGCCGTCAACCTCGTCGCCTATGCCTGGGGCATGGACAACATTCAGCCCGGCGACGAGATCGTGCTCTCGATCATGGAGCACCACTCCAACATCGTGCCGTGGCACTTCCTGCGCGAGCGCAAAGGCGCGGTGCTCAGGTGGGCGCCGATATCAGACACCGGCGAATTCCTGCTCGATCAGTTCGAGGCGCTGTTGTCGAAGCGCACCAAGATGATCGCGCTGACACATATGTCGAACGTGCTCGGCACGGTCGTACCCATTGCCGAGGTCGTGAAGATCGCGCACGCGCGCGGCATTCCTGTATTCGTGGATGGCGCACAGGCCGCGGTGCACATGCCGGTCGATGTGCGCGCGCTCGACTGCGATTTCTACGCGGTGACCGGCCACAAGCTTTACGGGCCCAGCGGCATCGGCGTGCTCTACGGCAAGAAGGCGCTGCTCGAGAAGCTGCCGCCGTTCCTGGGCGGCGGCTCGATGATCGAGAGCGTCACTGTCGACCGCGTCACCTACGGCACGACGCCCAACCGGTTCGAGGCCGGCACCCCGCCGATCGTGGAAGCGATCGGGCTTGCCGCCGGGCTCGACTACATGATGCAGATCGGTCGCGCCGAAATCGCCGCCTACGAAGCCGAAATCGGCGCCTACGCGCACGCCCGGCTCTCCGAGTTCAATTGGCTCAAGATCCACGGCACCGCGCCGGGCAAGGGCGCGATCGTTTCGTTCTCGATGGACGGCCTGCACCCCCACGACGTTTCGACCATCGTCGACCGTTCCGGCGTTGCGATCCGGGCGGGGCACCACTGTGCGCAACCGTTGATGGAGCACCTGGGCGTCGCCGCCACATGTCGCGCCTCGTTTGCGTTGTACAACACCCGCGCGGAGGTCGATGCCCTTGCAGAAGCCCTCGTCAAAGCGCATGAGTTCTTCGCATGAATGACCGAGCAGGACAGTCGGGATTTGAGGATATGGACGAGAACCGCGAGCGCCACGAGCCCGTCGTCGACCTGGGGCATCGCCCTCACCTCGACGCGCAGGCGCCGAATACACCAGCGGCTCATCCGCCGGTGCCGCACCATGCCCCCCGCACTGTCGAGGAGGGGCACGCCGGTACGCCCGTTGACGGCTCCAAGCTGTCGCTGGAAGAGCTCGACCAGCTCACGGCCGACATCGTGACGGCACTCAAGTCGGTTTACGATCCAGAGATTCCCTCCGACATCTACGAGCTCGGCCTGATCTACAAGATCGACGTCGACGACGACCGGATCTGCTCGATCGACATGACCCTGACCGCGCCAGGCTGCCCGGTCGCCGGCGAGATGCCGAAGTGGGTCGAGAACGCCGTCAACACCGTGCCCGGCATCAGCGGCACCAAGGTCAACCTGACCTTCGATCCGCCCTGGGACCAGAGCCGCATGTCGGAAGAGGCGCGGATCGCGACGGGCATGTTTTGAGGTCGTAGGCCCGTAGGGTGCAATACGCCAAAGTGGGCTGTTGCACCCTCCGGTCTCGCCTGCCGCCCTCGAACTTGCGCTATAATTATTGTTCCCGCATCGTCATGGCCGCGAAGGCGGCCCCCCACGACACTTCTGAACTTATAAACGGCAGTTGTAACGGCCGGTAGCAAGACGAGGGACGCCGTCCCTCGACCCTGCCAAAGGGCTAGCCCTTTGGAAACCCTGCCTTTAAGGAGAAGGTTCTGGGTCGCGCCCCTTATGAGACGCATGACGTCAGAGAGCAGGAGGGGATGAAATCCCTCGTATCACCCGCAGGGTGATTTGAGCTTGGCGACCAAGGTCAAGAAATCACGATCGAATCTCCCGACACGGAGATCGCAACTGCCGGACTTTGGCTGAATGAAATCGCGGCATGCGATCAGCCTCTTCCGCGAAATTGTTGGGTCAACACGAAACGCCCTTTAGCTGGGAGGTGCCGTGGGTGGCCGCCTTCGCGGCCATGACGAAAGAGTTGGGATGTCGGGCCGCGCTCTAGCTGTCGGATAATGAAATGGTGATTGCGATCACCCGAAATACTCCATCCCCTTTGGCTCGCTTCCCTTGTCGGCGTACTTCGAGAGCCCGCTCCATTGCATCATCAACATGCTGACGTACAGCGGATTGAGCAGCAAATAACGACGCCACAACCGACGCGGCTCCTGCACCGGCCGATAGGCCCATTCGAGACCTCGCGCCTGCAAAGCGGGCGGCGCCTGCGGCAACAATCCGGCGTGAAAATCGAACGCCGCGCCGACCGCGAGCACCGGCAATCCCAGCTCGCGCGCGTTCTCGTAGACCCAGACCTCCTGTCGCGGACAACCCAGCCCGACGAACACGATCCGCGCCCCGGAGTTGCGGATTTCCTCGATGATCGCAACCCGCTCGTCCTCGTTGCTGCGACGGAACAGCGACGGCCGCGCCCCCGCGATCTGCAGCGCCGGGTACTTCTCCTTCAAACGCGCGGTTAGGCTCTCCAGCACCTCCGGTTTGCTGCCGTAGAAATAGACGGGAAGGCCATCCTGCGCCGCCCGCTCGCATACCTTCAAGGTGAGGGTCGGCCCATAGACGCGATCGGTCAATCCAGCCCGATGCAGCAGGTTCAGCGCCCACCGCACCGGTTGGCCATCTGGCGTCACGATGTCGAGCCGATTGAGACGCCAGCGATGCGCTGCATCCTGCACCCCCGTCATCACGCCATGGACGGCCAGCGCGCTGACCCCGAGCGGCTGCTGTTGCTTTGCGGCGGCGGCGATCGCATCGACCGTACGCGCGTAGTCGGTGATGCTGACGCCGACGCCCAGGATGTTGGCCTTTGCCGGGATATTCAAGCTCATGATGCCTGCTTCCACCGTGCCTGGTTCTGGTCGAAGATCTCTTGCAGGATCGCCGGCACGTCATACGCCAGCTTCCACTCGGGGTAGTGCTTCTCGAACCGCCGCGTGTCGGAGATCCACCAGATGTGATCGCCCTTGCGGTTGGTTTCGTCGTACGTCCACTTGAGCTTGCGGCCCGAGATCGCCTCGCACATGTCGATCGCTTCGATCATCGAGCAGTTGGAGTGGCGGCCACCGCCGATGTTGTAGACCTCGCCGCTGCGCGGGGCCTTGTAGAAGTGCCAGAACGCTTCCACGAGATCGCGACTGTGAATGTTGTCGCGGACCTGTTTGCCCTTGTAGCCGAGCACCTTGTATGGCGCGCCGGTCGCCACGCACTTCATCAGGTAGGCCAGGAAGCCGTGCAACTGGGTGCCGCTGTGCGACGGCCCGGTGAGGCACCCGCCGCGGAAGACGGCCGTCTTCAGCCCGAAGTACCCGCCGTATTCCTGCACCAGCATGTCGGCCGCCACCTTCGACGCGCCGAACAGGGAGTGCAGGGTCTGGTCGATCGACATATTCTCGTCGATGCCGTGCTTGAAGTAGGCGTGCTTCTCGTCGATCTCCCAGCGCTTGTCTTTTTCCACCAGCGGCAGCTCGTTGGGCCGGTCGCCGTAGACCTTGTTGGTCGACGTGAAGATGAATACCGCCTCGGGGCAGTGCTTGCGCATGCTCTCGAGCATCACCAGCGTGCCGTTGGCATTCACCGTGAAATCCATGATCGGATCGCTTGCCGCCCCGTCGTGCGAGGGCTGGGCTGCCGCGTGTACGATCAAACCGACCTGCGAGCCGATCTCGGCGAACAACTTGCCGATTGCATCGCCATCCCGGATGTCGGCATCGACGTGGCGGTACTTGGGAAGCTCGCGCTCCAGCTCCGCGCGGTTCCAGGCCGTGGAGGCTTCGGGTCCGAAGAAGCGCTTGCGCATATCGTTGTCGATACCGACGATGCGATGCCCGCGCTCATGAAACAACCGGGCCGTCTCCGAGCCGATCAGGCCGGCAGATCCCGTGACTACTACGATGTCGCGCACTCGACAGCTGCTTGTTTACGGTTTTTGTGACAGGGCAACGCCCAGCCTACGCTCAGATTGAAGAAACGTCCGTTGTTCAGCACCCGTCACTAGGAAATTGCCGGCAGTTGTCGTCGATCTGGTCTGGAGTTCCCCGCCGACTTGGAACAACGAAGCCGGACCGATCTTAGTTCGCAGTCTGCCCAATCGGGCGATGTTGCTGAAATCCATGGAGATCCAGGATGACCGTATCGCGATCTCCATACTGAAAAAGAACGAGCTGCGACAGGGTGCACGCGCTCATTGCATCCGCAAGACAGACCGTACGTACCCGCACTACATCCTTCATAGGCACAACTTGGCCGCGTATCAATCTTGTCCGCTCATGAACGTTGGTTGCGGCGCGACCAAGGTTGGAATTTGGGTTAACAGAGATCAATGTTCAGCCTCCGTGCGAGCCGCGCTCCCCGGATTGGCCCCCAACTCGATGCCTGACGAGGCACCTTGCTGGCCCAATGGCTTTCCACCCTTTGGGTCGCCGCGCGGCGCATTCATGCCGGCCGCGGGAGACTAACCAATGACGACGACGGAGCGACTGCCCGTCGCAGAATTGGCCTATAGTCATTTAATGGTTCGGAACTTGCACCGTTTTGTACGCAGTGGCAAGCGAGCCAAGCCTCAGTGTCGGTAGCACACGAGTTGTCCGGTTCCAGTAGCACACGATATGTCCGGTAATCCGTGATCCTCTCAATGCGCAGCATTGGGGGGATT
>CAMDPA010000208.1 GCA_945903565.1 Devosia equisanguinis
AAACGTCCAGAAACTTCTCCATTCTCCGGTCCTCGTCACACTTGGCCCGGCTCATCCAATCCCCCCAATGCTGCGCATTGAGAGGATCACGGATTACCGGACATATCGTGTGCTACTGGAACCGGACAACTCGTGTGCTACCGACACAATGGTCACGACGTGTTGCTGGGCGGTGCGGGCGCGGATACGCTCGACGGCGGCGCTGGTGACGATGTGTTTGTCGACGGCGCGGGCAACGACTTTGTCACTGGCGGCGCAGGCAACGACAGCTTCATGACAAGCGCTGGCAACGACGCCTACGCGGGCGGCGAAGGCTTCGATACGCTTTCGTTCGCCGGGGGGCTCGATGGCGGCATGTTTATCGATATGTCGACGGGTGTCGCCAGGGCCTTCGGCAGCGGCATCGGTAACGGCACGGGTACCGATTCGTTCTCCGGCGTCGAGGCCATCGTTGGTTCGCGCGGCGGCGACAGGATCAACGGCGATGCCGGCAACAACAGGATCGACGGCAGCTACGGCGCTGACTTGATCGTTGGCGGCGCTGGCTCGGATACCTTGACCGGTGGCAGCTACGACAGCGACATCTTTATGTATCGGATGTCGGATGTCGCGAACGGCGAAATCGATACGATCACCGACTTCGAATATGGAGATTTGGTCGAAGTCAGCGCTATCGTGGACGGTCGCGACGGATCTCAGGTTCTGTCGCTCCAGGATGACGGCTATAGCACGACCCTGTATGCCGACATCAACGGCCAGTCGGTTGGGATCGTCGTGTTCCAGGGCTACTCCGGGCATACGCTCGAAGAGATGATCAACGATTACATGCTGGTCTTCTAATTGGCGATCGGCCGTGGTTAATAACCGGGACCGTTAATCGCACCAGAAAAACGACCAGAGGCTTTTCGGTGTTTTCAAAAGCGCCGGGAAGCCTCTGGCTTTTTGTATCTGGGTTCTGCAGACGTTTCGCTCGTCGGGTTAATCCGGTTTGACGCCGGCTTGCTTGACGACGTCGAGCCATTTGCGCGTTTCGACTTCGAGAAATGCCGTGAATGCGGCGCTGTCGCGCACTTGCGGGACGATGCCAAGCTTGAGGGCGGCGGTCTGCAGCCCGGGATCGCGCATGATCGCGGTCACGGCATCGGAAAGCCGCGCGGTTATCGCGGCCGGTGTGGCGCGGGGCGCGAACAAGGCGAGCCAGGCGTCGGCCTCGCCGCCGGTGACGCCTTGCTCGGACAACAATTGAAGTGCGGGCACTTGCGGCGCGCGTTGCGGGGAGGCGAGCGCCAGGGCGATCATCTCGCCAGCTTCGATCTGGCCAAGGACGGACGGCAACGTGGCAAAGGCGCAGTCGATGCGGCCGGCGACGATTTCCAGCGCCAGTGGGGCGGCGCCGCGGAACGGCACATGGGTGATCCGCGCGCCGGTGCGGGCTAGGAATAGTTCCATGGCGAGGTGGGAGGCCGAGCCGACACCGGTCGAGCCGTAGTTGAGCTTGCCCGGTGCGGCCTTCGCGCGCGCGATGAGTTCGGCGACAGTGCGCGCGCCTGCGTCTTTCGGTGTGACCAGGGCGTGCTGCAGGCCGGCAAGGCCGGCCACGGGAATGAAATCCTTGAAGGGGTCGTAGCCGGGCTCTTTCAGCAAGACAGCGTTGGTGACGTGGGTCTGGTTGGTGCCGAGCACCAGGGTGTGTCCATCAGGATCGGATCGCGCGACCTCGCGGCTGCCGACGGCGCCGGACGCGCCGGGCTTATTCTCGACGATGACGGGGCGCTCGACGCTCTTTTGCAACGCGTTGGCGATCAGCCGGGCCAGGGCGTCGGTGGGGCCACCGGCCGGATACGGCACAACGATGCGGATCTGGCGGCTTGAAAAGACCTGGGCTTGGGCGATGCTCCGTTGCGGCCAGGCCGTTCCCGCAGTGAGCAGCGTCAATGCAGCCCGGCGCGACAACAGCATTTTGCTCTCCCTCGATTGCTCTGGAAATAACAGATTTCCCCAGTTTGGCACCTTCGGACCTCACTGTGCGAGTACAGAAGCGTTACACTGGTGACGATACCGCTGCGGTTTGTCATGGGCTGTTCTCGCGCTTTGTCGCGTGCGCCCCCAGTCTCTAAAGGTCCCATGAGGTCGCCGCCGAAAGTCTCCGTGCTGATCGCCGCCTACAACGGCGAGCGGTACATTGCCGAGGCGGTGGGTTCGATCCTGGGTCAGACGTACCGCGACCTCGAGCTGATCGTGCTGGACGACGGCAGCACGGATGGCACCCGCGCCATCCTGCGCGACATCGCCAGTCGCGATGAGCGGATGCGACTTGTCGAAAAGGATAACGAAGGGCTAATTCGGACCCTCAACCGTGGTATCGCAGAGGCGCGTGGGGCCTATATCGCGCGGCTCGATCACGACGATGTATCGAGGCCGTTGCGGATCGAGAAGCAGGCCGGCTTTCTCGACAACAATCCCGATTTTATCGGTGTCGGGTGTCTCCTTCAGAATATTCGCGCGGATGGTGCGCCGATCGGGCAGCCGCGACTGCGGCATGAGGTGCTGGTGCATGCGCCCGGGGCCTTTCCGCCCAAGCAGCAGTGGCTGTATGGGCCGACGCCGATGATCCGGGCGGAGGCGCTGCGCCTGTCGGGGGGGTATCGCGAGAAGTTCGTGGCGGCGGAGGATCGCGATCTGTGCTGGCGGCTCGGCGAAATCGGCAAGCTGGAGCGTCTGCCCGAGGCGCTGGTGGAGCACCGGCGGCACGAGACCAACATGAGCCGGGTGAAGGCGCGAACGCAGCTCTACTCGGCGCTGATGGGCGATCTTTCGGCGATTGCCGTGCACTTTCGGCTCGACGATAGCGCGGTGATCGACAGCATCGAAATCGGCGGCGACTACGGCCCGGCGCTGGAGGGGTATCGCCGGCTGCTGGCCCCGCACTATCCCGTCGACAGCTTCCTGCTGTATTTTCAGATGCGGCGGGAGGCGTGGGATCTGCCGGGCTTTCCAACGCGTGACGGGATATTCAAAGCTATTCTGCGCCACGTCGCGGAGAAGCCGTGGCGGCCTGAGCGTCTGGGTTTGCTGCGGCGCGCCACGACCTATCTCCTGCGACCACAACGCGAGGCCGGCGGTCACGCTCCGATGGGTTGAGATTTGACCTGCGCTTGACATTGCGGTGCAGAGCCCGGACCTTCGCGCATCCAATTTCCAAGTCATGGAGATGCGCACGTGACCGGACCTTATGACAGCAACCGCTACGACGGCCTGCGCTCCTTTCTCGACGAATGCGAGCGGCTCGGCGAGGTGCAGGTCATCAAGGGCGCGGACTGGAACCTGGAGATCGGTGCGGTCACCGAGGCGACGTCGGAAATGATTGAGGAGCCGCCGGCGCTGCTGTTCGACGAGATCAAGGATTATCCGAAGGGCTGGCGCGTGCTGTCGATCCCGACGGCGTCGCGGGTGCGCATGAACATCGTGCTGGGGTTGCCGATCGATACGCCTGCCATGGAGATCGTGCGCAATACCGCGCGCCGCATCCGTTCGACCAAGCCGATTCCGCCGCGCGAGGTGGCGGACGGGCCGATCCTGCAAAACGTGATCAAGGGTAGCAAGGTCGACGTTCTCAAGTTCCCGGTGCTGAAGTCGCACAAGAACGACGGCGGCCGCTACATCGGCACCGGCTGCAGCGTGATCAATCGCGATCCGGAGACGGGCTACGTCAACATGGGCACCTATCGGATGCAGGTGCACAAGCCGGATCTGCTGGGTTTGTGGATGAGCCCGGGGCAGCAGGGCCGGCAGATCTGCGAGCGATACTGGGCGCAGGGCAAGGCGTGCCCCGTGGTGGCGACGTTCGGTGGCGACCCGCTGATCTTCCTGCTGTCCTACACGAAGTTCCCGTTCGGCGTTTCGGAGCTGGAACGCGTCGGCGGTTTGCTTGGCCGGCCATTGGATGTGATCAAGGGGCCGCTGACGGGGCTGCCTATTCCGGCGCATTGCGAGGTGGCGATCGAGGGCGAGATTCCGCCGCCGTCGGAGGAAATGCATTCGGAAGGGCCGTTCGGGGAATGGCCGGGATATTACACTGTCGGTACGGGGGCGAACGGCGATCTGCAGCCGGTGATCCGCGTGAAGGCGATCTATCATCGCGACGATCCGATCCTGCTCAACATGGCGCCGCAGTGGCCCGGCGCGCCGCATCACTCGGTGCGGTTCGAGGGCGGCATGCTGTGGGATCAGATGGAGGCGGCCGGCGTGCCGGGCATCGCGGGCGTCTATCTGCATCACCCGATGCTGGTGGTGGTTGCGATCAAGCAGCAGTACGCGGGGCACGCCAAGCAGGCGGGCATGGCGTGTCTGGTGTGCTCGGCCTCGGCGCGGAACGGGCGCTGGGTGATCGTGGTCGACGAGGACATCGATCCGTCGAACATGAAGGAGGTCACGTGGGCGATGACGACGCGGGTCGATCCGGCGAGCGATATCCAGATCGTGGATGGCACCTGGTCGACGCCGCTCGATCCGCGGATGCCGCCGGAGCTGTCGGAGAACGGGCCGCACGTGAACTCGCGCGCGATCGTCTATGCGGTGCGCCCATTCGGATGGCGCGACAAGTTTCCGATGGTCAATCGTATCGACGCGGAACAGCGCGCGGCGGTGATCGAGAAGTATTCGGGCGTGCTGCCGTTCAAGAAGAAGTAGCGACGGTGGCGATCACGATGTGCTCACCGATAGTTGAATGGCGCCGGTGGGCGTGATCTGCGACGCGCATAGGGCGCTGCCTAGTGTGGGCTGCTCAATGCGAAGGGGAAAATGATGCGTACCGCTCTCGTTGTCGCCGCGACTTTGTTCAGTGGGTTGCTGGCGGTTCCTGCGTTTGCCCAGGCACCCAAGCAGCCCGAGGCCAAGCCAACGGCGGCACAGCCGTCCGACCTCACCAAGCGCAAGGGCTGGTACGTCTATGCGACGAAGCTGAGCTTTGCCGATCTCGTCAAGAAGCTCGATGACAGCGTGAAGAAGAACAAGATGGCGGTGGTCAATGCCGCCAGCGCATCGGATGGCGCGAAGGCGCAGGGCTTCACGATTCCCGGCAATCGCGTGGTTGGCGTTTATCGCAACGATTTCGCCCGTCGCATGCTGACCGCCAGCCTTGCCGCCGGCATCGAGGCGCCGATCCGCTACTACGTGACGGAGAATGCGGATGGTACGGCGACGTTGTCGTATCGTGCGCCGAGCGCTGTGTTCGCGCCCTACATGACGCGCAAGAATGCCGATCTTCGCGCAATGGCGAAAGAGCTCGACGCGATCTTCGCGCAGATCGCGCTCGATACCGTGGGCGGTTGAAGCTGCGAAGCGCTCGCGCTCAAAGGATCAGGCTCGCTTGCTTTGAGAGACTGATTCACGTTTTCGATGCTCGCGAAACGCTCGCTCTCAAACGATCAGGCTCTCAGGCTGGCTGCAACGCGGTGGTGGCGATATCGTTGCTACCGCGAAGGCGGGCTGGGGCATCTTCCGACTCGTCGTCGGGGCTTGAATTCGCCAGAACGACGTCGATCTTGCGCAATTCGGCGGCGATGCCGTGCAGCCGGCGGGCGACGCGGGCGACGAAGTGTTCCGCCAGCCGCGGGTCGTCCATCATCATCTCGAGCATGGTGGCGCGGGGAATGCGCAAGGCTTTGACGGGCGTGCGTGCGATCACCGTCGATGAGTGCTCGGTTTCGATCAGCATCGCCATCTCGCCGAGCATCGAGCCCGGCTCGATCAGCTCCTCGTGGTCGGGCCGCGCCATCGGCGCTTGGGTGCGGACGGCCTCGCCCGAGATGATGACGATGCCGGCTTCACCGGGCTCGCCGTCGACGATCAGCGTCTGGCCGGCCTTGTAGATCATGCGTTCGGCGCGGCGCACGATCTCGGTGATCTGCAAGGGCTTGAGGCCCTGGAACAGCTCGAGACGCAGAAGCTGCGCGGAGAATGCATCAATCGACATCGCTGAACCTCGCCACAGCCGCACCTGTTGAGTTCGACGCGGCACGAGACGTGAACGCGTGATAGCGTTCGCGAGGCATGCCAGCGTCAGACCTCGACGAGGTGGTCGGCCGATTCGGGGGAGCGGGTCCAGTACTGAGGCGAAACCTTGCACAAGCTGCGGCGCAAACGAGGCCAGAGCGGGGGAATGCGCCTCCAAAGCTCAAGGCAGCAGCTTATATCCACCCGCTTCCGTCACAAGCAGCGTCGCCTGGGACGGGTCCGTCTCGATTTTCTGGCGCAGGCGGTAGATGTGGGTTTCGAGCGTGTGAGTGGTGACGCCGGCGTTGTAGCCCCAGACTTCGTGCAGCAGTGTCTCGCGCGTCACGACCTTCTCGTCGGCGCGGAACAGGTACTTCAGGATCGAGGCTTCCTTCTCGGTCAGGCGGACCTTGGAGCCCTTGGCGTCGACCAGCAGCTTTGCCGCCGGCTTGAATGTGAACGGCCCGATGGTGAAGACCGCGTCCTCGCTCTGCTCGTGCTGGCGCAGCTGGGCACGGATGCGGGCCAGCAGCACGGCGATCTTGAACGGCTTTGACACATAGTCGTTGGCGCCGGAATCGAGGCCGAGGATCATGTCGGCGTCCGAGACGTTGCCGGTCAGCATGATGATCGGCGACTTGAAGCCCGTTTTGCGCAATTGCTTGCACAATTCGCGGCCGTCCATGTCCGGCAAGTTGACGTCCAGGATCAGAAGGTCGAAGTGGCCGGCCTTGACGGCTTCCATCCCCTTGCCTGCCGCCGCCGCGGCGGCCAGCTCGAACTCGTCGTACAGCGCAAGCTGCTCCTTAAGAGATTCACGAAGGTCGTCGTCGTCGTCGACGATGAGAATCTTCCGGGCCGCGCTCATCGTGAGATTCTCCGTGGACTTGCCAGCAATTTGGCCGCGAGGCAATTGTAGCACTGCCAAATCTAGCATCAGGCTACGGCGTGCCAAGGCCGCATAAGGTGGCATGACGTAACATATTGGGGAGCGCAGGGATAATGACGAGTGGGCGGCGGCTAGAGCATTTTCCGGTTAAGTGGACACCGGTTAACCTCAGAAAATGCGACAAACAAAGGACGAGAGCGCTTTCCTCTAGCTCAAATCGAGTGGAAAGCGCTCTCGTCGTGCGAGGAATTTCGCGGGGGCGAACGCAAGGCACGATCGAGCTCGGCCCCTTGCGGTTTGCCTGCGCACTCGGGCGCAGCGGCCGGACGGCACGCAAGCGCGAGGGGGATGGGGCGACGCCGCTCGGCAGATTCCGGATCGTTGGCGTCCGTTACCGGCCCGATCGGCAGCGCCCGCGCACCGGGTTGCCCGTCCAACCGATCGGTATCGCCGATGGCTGGTGCGACGCGCCGGCGGATCGCAACTACAACCGGGCGGTTCGGCTGCCTTATCCGGCGAGCCACGAGCGGTTGTGGCGCGACGACGGCCTCTACGACATCGTGCTGGTGCTCGATCACAATACGAGGCCGCGCATGCGGGGGGCTGGCAGCGCGATCTTCATGCACATCGCGCGCGCCGGGCTCGCGCCGACCGAGGGTTGCGTCGCGCTTCCGATTAGGCAACTGGAACGGCTGATCGCGCGGTTGCGGCCGGGCGCGTGTGTCGTCGTTACGTGATTGTTCGGAGGCGGCGATTGACGTGCTTGCGCCAACGGAGTTTCTTGGGCGGCAAATGCTGGAGACAAGATCATGCTGACAGCCGAGAAGAACAAGCTGCTGACCGAAATCGAGCCGGGCGCGCCAATGGGCGACCTGTTGCGGCGGTATTGGCAGCCGATCGCGGGCGAGAGCGAGTTCGACGACAAGCCGCTGAGGCCGATCCGGCTGTTCGGCGAAGACCTCGTGCTGTTCAAAGACCTGTCGGGCAACTTCGGGCTGGTCGACAAGCATTGCCCGCATCGGCGCGCGGACCTTTCATATGGTTGGGTTGAAAAGTCCGGTATCCGCTGCAGCTATCATGGCTGGCTGTTCGACACAGCGGGCCGCTGCGTAGAGCAGCCGTTCGATGACATCGCCAATCCCGGAACGCGATTGAAAGAGCGGTGCTCGGTCAAGTCCTATCCGGTGCGGCCGCTGGCGGGGTTGTTGTGGGCCTACATGGGGCCTGATCCCGCGCCGGAATTGCCGGTGTGGGAGCCCTTCACGTGGAAGCATGGCTTCGTCGAGGTGGTGGGATGCGACATTCCCTGCAACTGGCTGCAGTGCCAGGAGAACTCGATCGATCCGGTGCATTTCGAGTGGATGCACGACACCTGGCCGTCGCGCATGAAGGGTGACACCAGCGTCACCGCGCCCAAGCATTTGAAGCTCGCGTTCGACGAATTCGAGTTCGGGTTCACCTATCGCCGTATTCGCGAGGGCATGACCGAGACCGATCCTATGTGGACCACGGGGCGCGTCGCGCTGTGGCCCAACGCGTTCTTCCTTGGTGGTCACTTCGAGTGGCGCGTGCCGGTCGACAACGAGAATTCGCTTTGTATTTGCTGGTTCTTCTCGCGTGTGCCGAGCGACCTTGGACCCTACGAGCAGAAGCGCATTCCGACCTGGTATGGGAAGATCAAGGGTGAGGATGGCCGCTGGATCACCAGCCACGTCATCAACCAGGACATCACCGGCTGGGTGGGGCAGGGCAAGATCGCCGACCGCACCAAGGAAAAGCTGGGCATGTCCGATCGGGGCGTCTCACTGATGCGCAAGCGGATGTTCGACGATCTCGAGGCGATCGCGCATGGCCGGGACCCATCCGGCATCATTCGGGACGCGGATCGTGCGGCGTGCGTCGAGCTGCCGATCGCGGTGCCGCAGTTGCATCGCGACGGCGTGCCGCTCGCCGAGATGAAGGTGCATCCGGTGCTCAAGGGGCGGCTGCTGGGCAACCGCTGGGTCGCGGGGCAGCCCGACGACGTCCACAATGCGTTCATGGATGCGATGGGGCTGCCCGAGCGCAAGCGCCCGGCACGATTGAAGGCGGCGGAATAGCGGCGCTGTCCACCGTGTGCGGCGTAAGAAACCGCCTGGGAAGTGTCTCAGTTTGAAACCTGACCCTGTTGACTCGGATGTCGCCTGCCGCTGCGAAGCATTATATGCTTAGGACGGATCGCAAAAAAGCTGAATCGTGATCTGTGTGCGTGCGACCGTGTGACTCGGCAGCGCGGGATTCCTTGTCCCGGCGAACAGTCGTACGCCGTTGCATGATCGACAGACAAGCCATTCGGCAAAGATGGGAAGCCGTC
>CAMDPA010000209.1 GCA_945903565.1 Devosia equisanguinis
CGATGAGCACCGGCGACATGCCGCCGATCTGGTCGGTGATGTACTTCCAGGTCCAGGCTTTCTCGCGTTTGATGTCGAGGATCTTCTCGGTCAGGTCTTCGCGGCGCATCGGCTTACCTCCACTTCGGTTTGGCTGGGTCCAGCGGGCGGTTGCGCGCTGGAGGATTGGTGTTCGCGAGCGGCTTCGTTCCACCGCCGGCGTGTTGGCCTGGGTCGACGCGGCGGCTTTGGCCGCGGATCGACTGGGTGACAAGACGTAGCGGCGCGGCCTGAGCGTGAGACGCTTCGGCCGGTTCTGTGGAAGTGGTCTCCAGCGCATGGATCTGGGCTCTGGCTGTTGGACGGATGTGAGGGGGATTCTTCGGATCGAACGCTGGACCAGCACCGCCAGCCATCTCGCGCGAGCGGGTGACGAGGAAGTCGATCAAGTGATTACGGATCGGATAGTAGTTGGCGAGCTTGTGCATGTTGGTGCGCGAGCGCTCCTTCGGCAGCGTATTTTCAACCACCTCCGCGATGCGCGCCTGGGGACCATTGGTCATCAGCAGGATCTTGTCGGCGAGCAGCATGGCCTCGTCGATGTCGTGCGTGATCATGAACGTGGTCTGCCGCGTCTTGCCGTGGATCGAGAGCACCTCGTCCTGCAACGAGCCACGGGTCAGCGCATCGAGGGCGCTGAACGGCTCGTCCATCAGCAACACCTTCGGCTCGATCGCGAGCGCGCGTGCGATGCCGACGCGCTGGCGCATGCCGCCTGAAAGCTGCTGCGGCTTCTTATGCTCGGAGCCCGTGAGATGCACGAGATCGAGATAATACTGGGCGTGTTTGCGCACCTGGTCCTTCGACCAGTCGCGGTGGCGCGAGGATACCGCCAGCTCGATGTTGCCGAGCGCGCTCATCCACGGCATCAGCGCATGACCCTGGAAGATCACGGCGCGGTCGAGGCTTGGTCCGGAGATGTGCTGGCCGTTGACGATGATGTGGCCGTCGCTGGGCGCGTCGAGGCCCGCGAGGATGTTGAGGATCGTTGACTTGCCGCAGCCGGAGTGGCCGATCATGCAGACGAACTCGCCTTCGGGAACGTCGAACCAGACGTTCTCGAACACGGTCAGCTCGCCTTTTCCTTGCGGCTCGGGGAAGCGGCGGGAAAGGCCCTGTACGGAGATGAAGGGCTTGGACACGGGGGTCTCTTTAGTCAGCATAGCCCACCATTTTCTGCAGGCGCGCCATGATCTGATCGAGCGCCATTCCGACGAGGCCGATCAGAAGGATCGCGTTGATGACGTTGGCGATCGAGAGGTTGTTCCACTCGTTCCACACGAAGTAGCCGATGCCGGTTCCGCCCACGAGCATCTCGGCGGCGACGATCACGAGCCAGGCGATGCCGATCGAGATGCGCATGCCCGTGAAGATGGTCGGGGCGGCGGCGGGAAGGATCACGCGCATCGCCGTGCGCATGTTGCCGAGCTCCAGCGTCTTGGCGACGTTGATCCACTCCCGGCGAACGGTGGCCACGCCAAAGGCCGTGTTGATCATCATCGGCCATAGCGAGCAGATGAAGATCACGAAGATTGCGGAAAGCGCGCTGTCCTTGATCGTGTAGAGCGCGAGCGGCATCCACGCGAGCGGCGAGATCGGTTTCAGGATCTGGATGAACGGATCGAGCGCCTTGTTCATCAACGGCGACATGCCGATCAGGAAGCCGACCGGTACCGCCACAAGAACGGCCAACACGTAGCCGCCCAGCACGCGCGCAACGGAGTACGCGAGCTGGATGCCGACGCCCTTGTCGTTGGGGCCATTGTCGTAGAACGGCCGCTTGATATGGCCCCACAGCACGGTGCCGACTTCCAGCGGTCCCGGCATCGCCGACTTACCCTGGCTGGCCGTCGCGCCGACGAGTTTGGCGTACTCCGGGTCCATATTTTGCGCGGGTGTGCTGGAGCGGACGGCGACGTGCCAGGCCATCAGAAACAGGGCAAGCATGGTCGCGGACAGCAGCGCTGCCCTGATACCAAGAGAGACGTGCATGGCTCAGGTCCTCTTGATCGCGAAGCTGGCGATATAGGCGTCGGCCTTGTCGGGATCGAACGGCTTGCCCATCACGGAGAATGTCTTGGTCGAGGCGGTTGGCGGTGTGAGGCCCGCTTCCTTCATCAGCTTGGCGGCGTCGGTCGCGAGATAAACTTGGCTGGCGATCGCCTTGTAATCGACGTCGCCCTTGATCTGGCCCCAGCGCTTCATCTGGCTGAGAATCCACACCGCGAAGCTCTCCCACGGGAACGGATCGAAATCGATGCGCTTGGGCTCGCGCTTGATGCCACCCAGACCATCCGCATACGTACCGGTGAGGATCTGCTCGAGCACCGTCTGAGGTTGATTGAGGTAGTTGGCGGGCGCGATGGCAGCCGCGATTTCCTTGCGGTTCTCTTCCTTCGATGCGTAGGCGGTTGCCTCGATGATCGCCTTGAGCACCGCCGCGTAGGTGTTCGGCATCGTCGTTACGAACTCTTTCGACGCGGCGAAGGCGCAGCAGGGGTGCCCGTCCCACATCTCGCGGGTCAGCATGTGGATGAAGCCGATGCCGTCGTAGACCGCGCGTTGGTTAAAGGGATCAGGGCCAAGGTAACCATCAATATTGTCGGCGCGCAGATTCGCCACCATTTCTGGTGGTGGAACGGACCTGATCTGGATGTCTTTGTCCGGGTCGAGACCGTGTTCTGCCACGTAGTAACGCAGCAGATAGTTGTGCATGGAGAAGTCGAAGGGAACGCCGAATTTCATGCCCTTCCACTGCTTGGGATCGCGCTTGTCCTTGTGCCTGTTCGACAGCGTGATGGCCTGGCCGTTGATGTTCTCGACCGCCGGCATCGTATAGGGGATCGGGTTGGAGCCGACGCCCATCGTGATCGCCAACGGCATCGGCGAGAGCATGTGGGCGGCGTCGTATTCCTTGTTGATGGTCTTGTCACGGATCACAGCCCAGCCGGCGGTCTTGATCACTTCGACGTCGAGGCCCTGCTTCTTATAAAAGCCCATCGGCTCGGCCATGATGATCGGCGTCGCACAGGTGATCGGAATGAAACCGATCTTGAGGTTCGCCTTCTCCGGTTTGGCGCCCTGGGCAAATACGTCGGTCGCGGTCGCCAGCGGGAACAATTCGGCGAGGGCTGCCGCAAGCGTGCCGGCGCCAACGGCTTTCACCAGCGCGCGGCGAGAAGGTGCGTGTGGGAACATGGCGCGCAGCATCGCCGCCTCGACGACCTTCGGCAGGCCAGCTTCGCCGCTCGTCAGGGCCTGGACGTGCTCTGCCTCGCTGCCATGACGGCCGCAACTGCAGCCGGAAGCAGGCCCGAAAGGCCCGTGCGATTTGCTCATGGGAAGCCCCCTTGTTCCATGGTCCGCGCCACGTCGGCGTTAACCTGAGTAAACAGAGAGCAACGTGCATGCCAAACTCATGCATAATTATTTTATGCCGTGCTTTCCGTCAGTTGAGCTTCTGCTGGCTCTGCGCTGCACATTTTAAAGTCGCGACTATTGCCAACTCTTGCGGCAGATGAGCAAAGAGCGGGCAGAAAAATCAGGCACATGAATTTCGGACTGTTTCCGCCAATTGTTTTGGCAGACAAAGCATCGTTACCCCTCGCAAATCTATCGACGGCCCTATCGACGGCCATGACTTGTCATGCTGAACTGCACGATGGGTTGGGAATGTATGGTGTGGGGCACAAGATGCGACAGCGGTCTGTAGCGGGCACGGCGATTGGCATTGGCTTGGTGCTTGGTTTCGGCGTGCAAAGCGTCAACGCGCAGGACGCAATCGCGCAGTTCTACAAGGACAAGACCGTCACCATCGTCATCGGTTCGACAGCGGCCGGGGGCGTCGACGTCTATGGGCGGCTGATCGCGCGCCACCTTGGCCGGCACATTCCCGGTAATCCCAAGGTGATGCCGCAGAACATGCCGGGCGCTGGGTCGATCGTTGCGGCCAACCACATCTATGCTGCAGCCGCCAAGGACGGCACGCAGATCGGCACCGTGCTGTCGGGCGCGATCTTCGATCCGCTGGTCACGGAGGGGCCGCGCCGCTACGAGCCCACGCGCTTCCAATACATCGGCAATGCCAACTCCGAGACCGGCGTGTGCCTCGTGCGCGCGGATGCGCCGGTCAAGACGTTCGCCGATACGTTCAAGACCGAAGTGATCGTCGGTGGCACGGGGCCGGGCAGCGCGCTGACGGTCAGCCCGGTGTTCCTGCGCAACTTCTTTGCCACGCGCATCAAGATGATCTCGGGCTATCCCGGATCGCGGGAGATTTCGCTTGCTATCGAAAAGGGCGAGCTGCACGGCATCTGCGGCCTCAACTTCACCAGCGCGCGGCAGCAGTACCGCGATCTGATGACGGGCAGCGGACCGTTCCGCATCATTCTTCAGGAGGACGTCACGGCGATGCCGGAGCTGGCCAAGCTTGGCGTGCCCTTGGTGATGCAGTTCGCCAAGACGGATGAAGACCGGCAGGTGCTCGCGACCTACTACGGGCAGGGGCCCATCAACCGGCCGTTCATCCTGCCGCCCGAAGTGCCGGTGGAGCGGGTGGCTGCACTGCGCAAGGCGTTCAGCTCGATGCTCGCCGACCCCGAGCTGAAGGCGGAGGCGAGCCGCTCGGCGCTCGATGTGGATGGCACGCCGGGAGAGGAAGTTCAGGCCGTGGTCGCGAAGCTCTATGCCACGCCGCCCCACATCATTACCCGGCTGAAGCAGGCGATGGGCATCACGAAGTAGGCGCGGCACATTATTCCAGCAGCGCCTTGGCGCGCTGCGCGGTCGTTTTCGAGGCCGACAGGATCTTGTCGACCATCGCCTGCAATTCGGTGCCGGGAATCGGATCGACCTCGACCATCGCTTGCGCGCAGGCCGCCAGAAACTCCGGATCCTTCATCGTGGCGTCGAACGCGTCGCGCAATGCCTTGACGCGCTCGGCGGGAACGCCTGGAGTCGTCACCACGGGCCGGCCGAGACGAGAGCCCGCGAAGATCAACTGCATCACCTTGCGGTCGTCATCGGTCTTGGCGAGGTCTTCAACGTTGGGAACGCCGGGCAGATCCTTTGCCGTATCGCCGCCTTGGACGAGCACCGCGATGTCGCCGTTTTTCAGCCAGTGCGGCTTGGTCGACTTCCA
The DNA here is from genome assembly GCA_945903565.1 of Devosia equisanguinis. Classification (GTDB taxonomy): domain Bacteria; phylum Pseudomonadota; class Alphaproteobacteria; order Rhizobiales; family Hyphomicrobiaceae; genus CAMDPA01. The sequence continues at coordinate 5,180 of CAMDPA010000209.1, forward strand.
ACTGGACCAGGTGTTTTCTCGGCCGCCGACCTCACCGCGCTCCATCGCGACGTTGATGTCGTTGCCGCCGCGATAGCCGCTGACGATCTTGAACTTGGTGCCGACCAGCTCGTTGAGCAGCTTGGGAAAGGTGTAGGTGATCGAGCCCTTGCCGGAGGAGCCGATCACCACTTCGGTGCGCATCGCATCCTGGATCGTTTTGACGCCGGTCGTGCGCCACACGGCGACGGTTTCGGAGGTCGGCGACAGCGTACCGATCCAGAACAGTTTGGAGGTGTCGAGTTGGATCGCCGTTTCGCCCATCGCCTGGGCGGCCGGATAGCCGTTGTTGATGACGGCGAGTGTCGCGCCATCCTTGGGTGGCACGGCGTAGAGGTAGTTGGCCATCACGATGCCGCCGCCGCCGAGCATGTTCTGCGGTACGATCGTGGGATTGCCGGGAATGTGCTTGCCGATATAGCGCCCGATCAGCCGCGAGTGCAGATCGTATTCGCCACCGACAACGGTGCCGATCAGCAGGTTCACGGTCTTGCCGCGATAGAAATCCGCGACGGGGTTCTGCTGCGCCAGGCCGGCGCCAGCCGTTACGCTATGGATTGCAAGCGCGGCGATCCCCGACGAAACTGCACGCTTCATGCTCTTTGCCCCCGAACCGCAGTACCTACGCAAGTCATTATCGCCGCTGCGACAGCGCCTGCTCGTAGAGCGGCAGCACGTCCTTCAGGTTCTTCTTGATGTTGTCGATGCGGGAGGTGTGGGAGGGGTGCGTCGATAGCCACTGCGGCGGTTGGCCTTTGCCGGCCTTGCTCATCTTTTCCCACAAGGTGACGCCGGCGCTGGGATCGTAGCCGCCGCGCGCCGCCAGCTCCATGCCGATCAGGTCGGACTCGCTTTCGTCGTTGCGGCCGAACTTCAGGCCGTAGAGGCCGCCGCCGGCGTTGGCGAGCTGCCCTGCCGCCTCGCCGAACACGATCGCGACCGCCGTAACGCTGAGGTTGGTGATCCGCTGCTTGGCTAGACGCTCGCGCGCGTGCTCGCGCAGGGCGTGTGCGATCTCGTGGCCCATGATGACAGCGATCTCGTCGTCGGTCAGCTTCAGATTGTCGATGATGCCGGAGAAGAACGCGATCTTGCCCGCGGGCATACAGAACGCGTTAATGGTGGGCGACTTGAAAACATTGACTTCCCAACTCCACGCCATCGCGCGCTCGTTCCAACGAGCGGTATGGGGCAACAGGTCGGCGGCGATCTTGCGCACGCGCTGGACTTGCGGGTGGGTGTCGAGCAGCAGCGCGCCCTGCTGGTTCGCCTTGGCCAGCATTTGTCCGTATTGCTGCACGCCCATCTGCTCCACGCTTTCGGCGGAGACGAGTTTGCGCACGAACGATGGATTGCCGACTTTGACGCCGGGCACCGACTCGCGCTGCGCCAGCGCACCTTGCGGCAAGCTCAGTGTTGCGGCCAATGCCAGTGCGGCGCCGGCTGCAAGATACCCACGATACGCAAAGCGCATTCAATTCCCCCGTGACGCTCCTGGATGGCGTTGTGTCGAATTTACCCTGCCCTCGCGTTCTGATCCATGGCAAAACAAGGCGCGGACGATACCAGGCGGTAAAATCGGCGATGAGCAAGACTAAGGGGACAGGTGGTGCGGCTGCCGGCGGGGGCGGGGCGGTGATCCGCGTCGTGTCGGCCATTTCAGAGGTCGGGGCGGCGGTGTGGGATGCCTGCGCGGCGCCCGATCCGGCCACGCTCAACCCGTTCGTGCTGCACGCATTCCTGAAGGCGTTGGAGGAGTCCGGTTCGGTCGGCGGGCGCTCGGGCTGGGTGCCGCAGCATATCGTGCTCGAGGACAATGCCGGACAGGTGCTCGGCGTCGCGCCGGCCTATGCCAAGGGGCATAGCCAGGGCGAATACATATTCGATCACGGCTGGGCCGACGCATTCGAACGGGCGGGCGGCAACTACTATCCCAAGCTGCAAATGGCGGTGCCGTTCACGCCGGTGCCGGGGCCGCGGCTGCTGGCGGCGCCAGGTCCGGGCCGCGACGAGCGCGAGGCGTTGCTCGCCAGCGGGGCGATCGAGCTGGCCAAGCGTCACCGCATGTCGTCCGCGCACATCACGTTCCTAACCGAGGGCGAATGGCAACGGCTCGGCGCGCTCGGGTTCCTGCAGCGCACGGGCAAGCAGTATCACTGGGCGAACGGCGGCTATTCCACCTACGACGATTTCCTGGCGACGCTCGCTTCGCGCAAACGCAAGGCCCTGCGTAAGGAGCGTGAGCAGGCGTTGAGCTGCGGGCTGAAGATCGAGTGGATCCACGGCCGCGAGATTACCGAGGCGCATTGGGATGCGTTCTTCGCGTTCTACATGGATACCGGCGCGCGCAAGTGGGGCCGGCCGTATCTCAACCGGCGCTTCTTCTCGCTGCTGGGTCAGGCGATGCCGGAGAATTGCCTGCTGATTTTCGCCATGCGCGACGGTCGGCCGATCGCGGGTGCGCTCAACATGCTCGGCGGCGACTGCATCTATGGCCGCTATTGGGGCGCGGTCGAGCAGCACGCCTGCCTGCATTTCGAGGTCTGCTATCATCAGGCCATCGACTACGCGATCGCGCATAAGCTGGCACGGGTGGAGGCAGGCGCCCAGGGCGATCACAAGCTGGCGCGAGGCTATATGCCTGTCCCGATCTATTCCGCGCACTGGATCGCGGACCCTGGGTTCAAGCGGGCGGTCGAGCGCTTCCTGGTCGATGAGCGCGAGCAGATGGCGCGGGTGCGCGATGCGCTCGCCGATGCCGGACCGTTTCGCCGGGGCCCCTTGCAGCAGGTCGAGGCGCCGCAGGAGCAGGATTGAAGTTGGGGAAGCAGCGGCCCACACTGCTGCAATAATAGTTGGGAGGACACGATGCGTTTTCGTCCGATTGCGGCACTCGCGGCCCTTACGCTCGGTCTGACGCCGCTGACCGTGTCCGCGCAAACCGGCGCGCAGATGAAGATCCTGGTCGGATTTCCGCCGGGCGGCTCGACCGATGTGCTCGCCCGCGTGCTGGCGCAGGAGGCCGGCAAGCGGCTGGGGCGCGACATCATCGTGATCAACAAGCCCGGCGCGTCCGGGGCGATTGCCGCCAACGAGGTCGCCAGCTCGCCAACCGATGGCATGACGATCGGCATCGGGCCGAGTTCGACGTTCACGATCTCGCATCTGTTCCAGGGCATCAAGCCGGACCTGCTGGAGCGCACCGAGGCGCTGCTTCAGGTCGGGTTCCAACCGATCGGCCTCGCCGCCAAGGCGGACGGCCCGATCGCGACGTTCAAGGATTTCATCGAGGCGGCGCGTAAAGAGCCGGGCAAGATTGCGATCGGCATGCCGGGCTCTGGCACGATGACGGATCTCGTGATCCGCGGCTTCGTCCTGCAGGAGAAGCTGGAGGTGAACATCGTGCCGTTCCGCGGCGACGTGCCGACCGCGACCGCGGTGCTCGGCGGGCACGTGCAGGTGGCCGGCCTCTCTGCCGGCGGGTTCGCGCAGCACATCGAAAGCGGCGCGATGCGATTGCTCGCCTCGATGGAGAATACGCGTTCCATCACGGCGCCGAACGTTCCGACATTGAAGGAGCTGGGCTACGAACTCGCCGGCAATGCGATCCAATACATGTATGCGCCAAAGGGGCTACCGGCAGCCGAGCGCAAGCGCCTGAGCGATGCCCTCGGCGAGGCCGCGCGCACGCCTGTCTATGTCGATATCGCCCAGAAGAACGTGCTTTTCAGCCCGACCTCGATGGTGGGCGATGCGTTGGATCGCTATCTCATCGAGGACCGCACGCGGAACACGGCGCTGGTCGCGAAGTTGGGGTTGGGAAAGACGCCGTAGCCGTAGGTTCTGATGTCCCTTGTCAAGCGGTGCGGGCGTGGCTTGGCGGCCGTGCCGCGGATGCGGTCGGATAGTGTAGGGCAGGATCGCGCAGAAGGGGAGGCGGAGCCGGAGACGTCGGTTGGCAAGCTCTGATACGCGGGTTGGAT
>CAMDPA010000210.1 GCA_945903565.1 Devosia equisanguinis
TGGGGTGTACCCTTCCACTCACCATTCGCCACTCACCCTTTCTACCTGTTGACACACTCCCCGCACCCGCCTATCCCGACCCTGGGCCACTCCTCCCCACCGAGGAGCTGCTATCTGGAAGGATAGGTTCATGACTGAGACGACCAAGCCGGCACAGCGGCCAAACTGCGCGCAATTTTCCTCCGGCCCCTGCGCCAAGCGCCCGGGATGGACACCAAAAGCCCTCGACAAAGCGTTCCTCGGCCGCTCCCATCGCGCCAAGGAAGGCAAGGCGCGCCTCAAGCTCGCCATCGACAAGACCAAGTCGATCCTCGGCATCCCCGCCGATTATCTCGTCGGCATCGTTCCGGGCTCCGACACCGGCGCCTACGAGATGGCGATGTGGACGATGCTCGGTGCGCGCGGCGTCGACGCCCTCTCCTGGGAAAGCTTCGGCGAGGGCTGGGTCACCGACATGGCCAAGCAGCTCAAGCTGAAGGACATGCGCACGCTGAAAGCGGGCTACGGCAAGTTGCCGAACCTCGCAGAAGTCGATTTCTCGCGCGACGTGCTGTTCACCTGGAACGGCACCACATCGGGCGTGAAGGTCGCGAACGGCGACTGGATTCCAGCCAGCCGCGAAGGCCTCACGTTCGTCGACGCCACGTCCGCCGCGTTCGCGCAGCCGATGGATTGGTCCAAGTGCGACGTGACGACATTCTCCTGGCAGAAGGTGCTGGGCGGCGAGGCAGCCCACGGCATGCTGGTGCTCTCGCCCCGCGCCGTGCAGCGCCTCGAGAGCTACACGCCGGCGTGGCCGCTGCCGAAAGTGTTCCGCCTCGTCTCCGGCGGCAAGCTGATCAAGGGCATCTTCGAAGGCGAGACGATAAATACGCCGTCGATGCTGTGCGTGGAGGACTATCTCGACACGCTGGCATGGGCGGAAAGCATCGGCGGCCTGAAGGCGCTGCACGCCCGCGCCGACGCCAACGCCAAAGTGATCTGGGACTGGATCGACCGCACGCCGTGGGTCGCCAACCTCGCCGAGGATAATGCGACGCGCTCGAACACCAGCGTGTGCATCAAGATCGTCGATCCCGCGGTTGCGAATGCGAGCGCCGACGTGCAGACGCAGTTCGCCAAGGATTTCGCCGCGATCCTCGAGAAAGAGGGCGCAGCCCTCGATGCCGGCGGCTATCGCGACGCGCCTCCGGGCCTCCGCATCTGGTGCGGCTCGACCGTCGAAGCATCCGACGTGCAAGCGCTACTGCCCTGGCTGGACTGGGCGTTCGCGCAGACCAAGGCCAAGCTCAAGGCGTGAGTGGTGAATAGTGAATCGTGAGTGGTGAAACGAGTTGGGATGCGAGTGCGCACCCGCCGTTTACCGCTCCGCTCGCCACGGTTACCAACCCCCACTCACCACTCACGACTGACCACTCACGAGGACCCCATGTCCAAACCCCGCGTTCTCATTTCCGACGAACTGTCGCCCGCCGCCGTGCAGATCTTCAGGGATCGTGGCGTCGAGGTCGACGTGAAGTCGGGAATCTCGAAAGAAGACATCGAGAAGATCATCGACCAGTACGATGGCCTTGCCGTGCGCTCGAACACCAAGGTGACCGAGAAGCTGATCGGCGTCGCGAAGAAGTTGAAGGTCGTCGGCCGCGCCGGCATTGGTGTCGACAACATCGACATCAAGGCGGCGACTGCCAAGGGCATCATCGTGATGAACACGCCCTTCGGCAACTCCATCACGACGGCCGAGCACGCGATCTCGATGATGCTCGCGCTCGCCCGCCAGATCCCAGAAGCCGACCGCTCCACACAAGCCGGCAAGTGGGAGAAGAACAAGTTCATGGGCGTGGAGGTTTACGCCAAGACGCTCGGCGTGATCGGCTGCGGCAATATCGGTTCGATCGTCGCCGACCGCGCGCTCGGCCTCAAGATGAAGGTCGTGGCGTTCGATCCGTTCCTGTCGTCCGAGCGGGCGATGGAGTTGGGAGTCGAGAAAGTCGAGCTCGACGACCTCCTCCGGCGTGCGGACTTCATCACGCTGCACACGCCGATGACCGAGAAGACCAAGAACATTCTCGACGCGAAATCGATCCCCAAGTGCAAGAAGGGCGTGCGCATCATCAACTGCGCGCGCGGCGGTCTGGTTGATGAGGCGGCGCTTGCCGATGCGCTGAAGTCCGGCCACGTCGCCGGCGCGGCATTCGACGTGTTCGTGGAGGAGCCGGCCAAGGCCAACGCGCTGTTCGGCCTGCCCAACATGATCTGCACGCCGCATCTGGGCGCATCCACCGGCGAGGCGCAGGAGAACGTCGCGCTGCAGGTGGCCGAGCAGATGTCGGACTATCTGCTGCAGGGCGCAATCTCCAATGCGATCAACGCGCCCAATATCACCGCGGAAGAAGCCCCCAAACTCAAGCCGTGGGTGAAGCTTGCCGAGCAGCTTGGCTTGTTCGCGGGGCAGCTCACCGAGTCGAGCATCAAGTCGATCAAGCTCGAATATGCGGGCGAAGTGGCCGAGCTCAATTGCAAGCCGCTGACGGCTGCCGCGCTGACCGGCGTGCTGCGCCCCTCGCTCGCGCACGTCAACATGGTGTCGGCCGGCATCCACGTAAAGGAGCGCGGCATCCCCGTCGAGGAGACCAAGCGCGGCCAGGACGGCGCGTTCGAGAGCTACATGAAGCTCACCGTGAAGACCAACGAGTACGAGCGCTCGATCGCCGGCACGGTGTTTTCGGATGGCCGCCCCCGCATCATTCAGGTGCGCGACATCAACATGGAGTTCGAGGTCGCCCCGCATATGCTGTTCATCCGCAACACGGACCAACCGGGCTTCATTGGCCGGCTCGGCATGATCACGGCGGAGGCGGGCCTCAATATCGCGACACTCAATCTCGGCCGCGACAAGCCGGGCGGCGATGCGATCTGCATCGCGACGTTCGACGTGCCGGTGACCGACGACGTGCTGACGAAGGTCAAGGCGCTGCCTCAAGTCGTGCGTGTCAACCGCCTGGAGTTCTGATTTTGGTTGGGGTCGGTCCCTGCGGGTCTGCCCCCACCGCCTCCCAAGGAATTGACCGTCTGCCGCGTCGAAGTCACAGTCGCATCGTCTTCTTGAGGCCGATCCGACTGTCCCCACCGCCGCGAACGAGACGGAGTGCCTTCTCATGTGCCGCCCCTGCGCCAGCCTTGTTCTCACTTTAATTACCGCCACGTCCCTGTTCGCTCTGACGGCCCACGCCGCCGATATTCCTGCAACCAGCGGCGTCGACAGCGTCACCGTATTCCCGCAGGGCGCAGAAGTGCGGCGCGTCGCCAAGGTAAAGATCCCCGCCGGCACGCATACGATCGTGATCCCCGACCTGCCGCGCGAGGCGCAGGCCGCCTCGATCCGCGTCGAAGGCAAGGCAACCGGGCGTTTGGAGATCGGCTCGGTCGACAGCCGCATGCTGACGGTTCCGCGCGGCGATCCCGCAGCGTCCGAAACGGCCCGCCGCCGGATCGAGACGGAGATCGAGCGGCTGCGCGACGAGCGCGCGTTGATCGTCGCCGAGCAACAAGCTGTCGAAGCGCAGCGCACATTCCTGACCAACCTCCTGCAATTGCCGACGCGGCCAGCGCCAACAACGTCGGGCAACGCCGCGGGCGAAGACTGGGGCAAGGTGCTCGGCCTTGTTTCCAAGGAGCTGACGCCCGTCAACAAAGCGATCCTCGAAGCTGGCGTGCGCGTACGCGAAGTCGACCGGCGCATCAGGGATGCCGAGGGGCGCCTGAAGGCCGAAGCACCGGCCATGGAAAGCCGCACCGAGGTGAAAGTCGCGGTCGCGGCAGCACAGGCCGTCGATGCCGAGATCACTGTGCGTTATCAGGTCGGCTCGGCATCGTGGGCGCCGGTCTACGACGTGCGCCTTGCGACCGGCACAAAGGCGGCGACACCGAAGTTGACGGTGACACGTCGCGCAACCGTGCAGCAGCGCACCGGCGAAGCCTGGGACAACGTTGCGCTCGCACTTTCGACGACGCGGCCTGCTGCTGGCACGGCGGCGCCCACACTACTGCCGATCACCGTTGATTATCCTTCGGATCGTCCGCCGTCGCCTGTGGCCGCGCCCGCGACACGCGCCGCCCCTGCTGCTGGTGCTGTTGCCGATGAACAGCTCGGGCTCCGGCGATTGCAAGCGGCTGCGCCCAAGGTCACCGAGGAAGCTGCCGTTCAGCAACAAGCCCAAGTCGAAGCCGGCGCGTTCCAAGCCGTCTACTCGATCCTTGGCCGTCAGAGCATCGCCTCGACCGCGGAACCGCGTCGCGTGCAGATCGACGAGGCCGACTTCGAGACGACCCTGACGGTGCGCGCGGTTCCCCGCATCGACGAGCGCGCGTTCCTCTACGCGAAGGTGATCGTGCCGCGCGTTGCGCCCTGGCTGCCGGGACAAGTGTCCCTGTTCCGCGACGGCACGTTCGTCGGCAACGGCCGCATCCCTCAGCTCGCGCCGGGCCAGGACCACGAGCTCGGCTTCGGCGCCGACGATCGCGTGCGCGTGAAGGCATCGAGCGTCGACGAGAAACGCGCTGAAACCGGCATCATCTCCTCGACCAAGAACGAGATGAAGAGCTTCCGCCTCACCATCAAGAACTTGCACGAGCGCCCGATCGCATTCGTGATCCACGACCAGATCCCCGTCGCCAACAACCAGGAGATCAAGGTCGAACTGCTCGCCAAGCCGCTGCCGACCAAGCGCGATATCGAAGACAAGCGCGGCGTGCTGGCGTGGGAAGACCGCCTCAATCCCGATGAGGAAAAAGCCATCGAACTCGGCTGGCGCGTAAGCTGGCCGGCCGCGAAATCGCTGGTTTATGGGCGGTAGAAGCGCAACGTCTTAGGTTGGGTTGAGCCCTTCGCGAAACCCAACAATTCCCGGCACCACATGAAATGTTGGGTTTCGGCGAAATTGCCTCAGCCCAACAAGAGCTAGAAACTTCCGCCGGTCGAGAATCCATCATCCCCGCCGCTGCTATCGCCACCGCCACCACCACCGCCGGACGATCCACCACCACCGGTCCATCCCCCACGCGTGCCGGGCTCGCGCCATTCGCCGCCGCGCGCGCCTTCGCGGCCACCGCCGGGCATCGGAAACGGAAACGGGAACGTCGGCGAGCCGAAGTCAGGGCGCCCACGCGAGGGCCGCGTGCCGAACCCGCCACGCAGCAGGTCCCACAGAATGCCGCTGCGCACCGCGCCTTCGAGGATCTGCCCCAGGATCACGCCGATCTCGCCGTCATTGCGGAACGTCGCGTTGGGATGATCGTAGCCGGACGAACGGAACCGCTCGCGCACGCGCTCGACCTCGGTGCGGCGCGCGGCGAGATCCTGCGCGGTCTTGCGCAGCCCTCCCGTTTCCTGCTCGAGCTTCTCGAGGCGTTCGTCCAGGCCCGCGACGCGCCGCACGATCATGTCGTCGGTGGGAGTCTTTGTGCGTTGTGCCTCGCGATACAGCGTGCCGATATCGTCCTGCGCATCGGCTGAGGCAATCGTACTCAGCGCCTGCGTATAAGCGGTATCACCCGTGCCGTCGACGAGCGCGCTGCGCTGCGTTTCCAGATCGCGCAGCAAGTTCCGCTTCTTTTCCGCCGTCGCATCGGCCGCGGCAAGCTTGTGCCGCGCCTCGGCCAACACGCGCTCTTTCGGCTCGATGCCCGCTTCGACCATCGCCTGCCGCTCGATCGAAGCAAGACGTCCAGACAACTCGTCAGCCGACTTGCGCTGAAGATTGGCGTGCTCGCGCAAGCGAAGCGGAATTTCGGTCAGCATGTGATAGCTGCTGCGCGCCTCGCGAAAGCCGATGTAGTCGGCCATCAAGCCATCGACGTAACGCGCAAAATTGCCGCCGGCATAGCGGCTCGTGCCATAGCCATTGGCCCACAAATACGCGAACAGACGATCGTTGTCGTAAGGCTTCTTCTTTGCCGCCAGCTCGGACTCGGATTGCTTAGCCTTGCTTTCCGACTCGCGCGCGATGCCATCGCCAGCCTCGAAGGTCTTGCGCGCATCCGCCCACGGCACGGTGCCACGAACACGCTCCTCGGCCTTGGCGCGAATCTCGTCGACCGCTTCGAGCGCACGCTCGACGGCCGCGGCGGCCTCGTTGCGGTCAGCCTCGGCCTGCTCTACCTCCACGATAGCCGCTTGCCGTTGTGCGTTGACGGCCTCCAGCCGCAACCGCCGGCTTTCCAGGATTTGAACCGCGCGTTGCTCGGCCGCGTCGAGATTGCGCACGAGCCGGCCTGCCGCCATCTCGTCGAGCTTGACACGGGCGAGCTCCCGAAACGCCTCGCCACGGTCGTGCCGCAACCGCTCCGCCTGGCCGGTCGCCGAGGCAAGCGCGCTGTCGAGCTGGCCTTCGTCGCGGCGCAACTTGGAAATTGCACCCTCGATCTCACCTAGCGTCTGCCGTCCGGTCCACATCGTTATCCAACTACCACTTCGTTATTGTGCCGCCGTCGAACGGCATCGCGTAGTCGACTGCCAGTGTCCCGCGCCGCTTCTGACCGAAGCGGTTACGCTGCACGATGCCGTCGTCGCGCTTGTCGGCGGCGACCGCATCGAACGTCGCTTGCGGCACGCGCACGCCGAACCGGTCGACCTCGACCGTCTCACCGGTTTCCTCGTTCTTTATCGGCAGCGTCAGCTTGCGGCCATCCGGCGCAATCGCTTCAACGATGACGTAGTAGTTGCGCTGCGTCGCGCCCTTCGGCGGACGGCGCCAGACGCCCGTCGTTTCGCCGGGGCGTGATACGATCGTGAGCGTGTATTCGGATGCGATTTCAGTGTGCAGCCGCTTCACCTCGGCGCTGACCCGGCTCATTGCGGCGCGGTCCTTGTCGCGGATCGCGCGCTCGCCGTCGGCCAGAAGCTGATCCGCGCGCGCCTTGGCGGTTGTATCGGTCGAGATCTTGCCGATGTCGGCGTGCACCTGGCGGATCGTCTTCGGCAGCGTCTCGGTGATCTCGACGCGCGCCTGTTCCTCGGCGAGCTGCGCCGGCCGGGTGACCGCCACGTACTGGTAGCCGCACGTCGACACCAGCGCAGCCAACGCGACGGCCGCGAACGCTCTGTAACGCTTGCGACCAATCCAGAACTCGAACGCCGTACGCTGCCACGAAGCCGGCGGCGGTTTGTAGGTGAACCGGCTTTCCTTCAGCGCCTTGACGCCGTCCTCGAGCATCTTGTCGGTGACGGTGATGCCCTGCTGCCGGTAGATCTCGCGCAGCCGCTCGATCAGCTCGGCCTCGCGCGCGGTGTCGCTCAGCTCGCGGCGCACGATATCGTCTTGATGGCGGATGGTATCCACCACATCCATCGCGATCATCAGATCGTCGAGCGTATGCGGCTTTGCCTCGGCTGGTTTGACCTCGCCGGTTTTGGCAACCACTGGCTTCGCGTCTGTCTTCTGGCTATCGACCGTCACGGCTTATCGATCCGTAGGTTGGGTCAAGCCCCGGGCTTTCCGGCGCGCGACCCAACGATTCAACGCACCTCTGGAAATGTTGGGTCGCGCCCAATGGCTTGACCCAACCTACGAGATCATCAACCCGGCCCCGGCAACGCCTCGATCGAGGAGGCGAGCCGCGCGATCCGCTTCTTGCCGGCTTCCACCGCCTCACGGATTTCCGACGAGTTCTGGGTCGAGAGCTTGCGCATCTCAGCGATGATTTCGCCGGAACGCTCCTGGAAGCCGACGACGCTGTCGACGAGCTGCTTGACCGCATCGGCGCGGATGGTGGGGCCATAGCCCGCGCGCACAGCGGCCTCTTGGACCTTGTCGCCGATCTTGGCGAGGTCTTCGAGGCTCTTCGACATGCCTTCCTTCATGGCTTCCAGAGTCTTGGTCGACTCGTGCAGGCCGAACATGCCAGTGAAGGAAGCTTTCAGCGCGGTCAGCACGCTGTCGTTGGTCGAGAAGAACGACACCGCCTGACTGTAAACGCGCTCCTTGGTCGACGTCAGCTGCATCAGCCGGGCCATGATGACTTCCGACGTATTGTAGCCGATCGTCAGGTTGTCGGAGAGGTCCTTGGCGACCTGATAGCGCTTCTCCTCCTCCTGCGTGCGGCGCAACTCCTCGTCGCGGGCGAGTTCCAGCTTGGCACGCTCGGCCGGATCGGTGCCCGAAAAGCCGCAGACCAGAGCTGATGACTCGCCCAGCGCCTTCTTGGCGACCTCGAGCTTTGCCTCGGCCTTCTTGAGCACTTCGAGCGCCATCACCTCGGCGTGTTTCAGCGCCCCGCGATAATCGCGGTAGGCGTCGAGGATCTTGGCCTCGCGCTCGATCTGGTTCTTGGTCTCCTTGGTCACGTCGAGATAGATCTTGCGCACTTTGTCGAAGCGGTCGGCGATGTCGCCGCGCGCGATCTTCATCCAGATGTTGGTGCCGCGCTCCAGCATGTCGACCTTGCCGTCGGCGACCTGATCGACCAGCCGCTTGCTGTCGTCACGGATCGAATTGAAGCCGTTGGTGATCAGCTGATAGCGCTCGCCGATCTCCATCTTCGAGGTCTGCTCGCGCACGACTTCGTTGAACACCTCACCTTGCTGCAAGGTGCGCGCGATCAGGGCGATCTTGTCCTTGTCGAGATCAGCGATCTTTTCGAGCAACGCATTGATCGGCGAGGGCTCGATCTTGCTTGGCATCAGCCCCATGTCGCGCAGCGTACCGGAGGCCTTTTCGAGATACTGCATCGGCGACTTTGCAACGGCTGCCATATTCGTCTCCTGCTGACCGGCGTCGTGACTTGACGGTTGCGCTGCGAGACCGTCGAGACCCCGCAGCCTGTGGATTATCGTAGCGCGCGATCGTCCGGGAACCAACTAGATATTGCAGTGCGGCATGACTTCGCCGCCAGTCACCAACCTGGCCTGGACACTGGAACTAGCCCGGATCATGCACCAGGGCGATGGCGTTGACCACGGTGGCCGTTGGCGCGCGGCATCGTTCCGTCCGGCGTGACCGGATCGGCGCAGGTGAAATCGTCGTGCAACGCGTCAGGGGTTGATCTGCCTCGTTCGGCGGCTTGTCG
>CAMDPA010000211.1 GCA_945903565.1 Devosia equisanguinis
CCCGCACTCGAGCCTCGACGGCATGACGCCCGATCGGGCATACTTCGGACCACACTGCATCCTGCCGATCCGCTCGGCAGTCTAACCCCGGCAGAGCCTCCACTTATCGCAGCGGAAAATCTGTCCGAACAAGCGGGGCCACCTCAAACAATGGGCCTATTCGCTGGCGTGGCTCGGGCTCGGACTGATCATCCTCGCCTACGGTTTCTGGCAGGGCTCGAAGCCCGCCCGCGTCGCCTCGGCCGCGCTCGTGTTGTTGGCCGTTCTCAAGGTCTTCCTATTCGATCTTGCTGAATTGACGGGGCTGTGGCGACCGCTGTCGTTCATCAGCCTGGGCATCGTGCTGATCGGTATCGGCATGGCCTACCAGCGTCTCCTGTTTCCTGCGAGTAAGCCGCGCGAGTAATCGATGAGGCACGCAATGGCACACACACTTGAACGAACCTACGACGGGATCATCATCGGTGCTGGGCACCACGGGATGGTTCTGGGCTCCTACCTCGCCAAGGCCGGGCTCGATATCCTTCTGGTCGAGCGGCGCCTGCAGTACGGCGGCGGCTTGATGACCGAGGAGGCCACCGCGCCGGGCTTTTATCACAACCTGCATTCGATCAATCATTTCCACATCAGCGAGACGCCATGGTTCCGCGATCTCGACCTCGCCGACAAGGTAACGTACATCACGCCGCCCTATGAGTTCGCGCAGCCGCATCGCGACGGCTCGGCGCTGGTGTTCGGCCACGACCTCGAGGAGACCCTGGCCAACGTGGCGCGCTTCTCGAAGAAAGATGCAGCCACCTTCCGCGAATGGAACACCAAGGCCGAAGAGATCACCCGCGCCATCTTCCTGCCCGAGCGCTACAGCGAGCCGCTCCCGCGTGCCGAGCGCGAGGCGTTGTTGGCACGCACCGCCGTCGGCCGCGATTTCCTCGCCGTCGCACAGCGCCAACCGCTGGACGTGGTGCAGGAGCTGTTTGAGAACGAGCACGTCAAGCTGCTCTTCCTGTTCAAGGTGTCGCTGTTCGGCACCTGGTTGACCGACACCCTTTCAAAGACCAGCCCGATGGGTTCGGTCATCCGCGCCTTCGATCTGCAGAGCGGGTATCAGCTCTGCCAGGGCGGCTCGTTCAATCTCGCGCGTGGCCTGATGGAGACCTACATCGCGGCCGGCGGCGCTTATCAGCCGCAAGTCAGCATCGACCGGATCGTGCTCGAAGGCGGTCGCGCCACCGGCATCGCGCTTACCGATGGTCGCCAGGTCCGCGCCCGGAAGTTCGTCGCGAGCACCATCGACGCGCATCAGACCTTCGAGAAGCTGATTGGCCGCGAACAACTCACCACCGCTTTTGCAAAAAAACTCGACGCGTTCCAATACACGGGATGGACGCTGTACGGCCTGCATCTGGCGCTGCACGAAAGCCCGCGCTTTGCGGCCGAGCGCTTCGATCCCAACATCAATCGCGCGCTGAAATGGAGCATCGGCGCCGAAACGATGGAAGATCTTGTTTCCGCCATGAACGACGTCAGCGCAGGCCGCGTGCCGCGGACGATCCAGTTCGGATCGGGGCCGCTGAGCCTGCTCGATCCCACGCAGGCGCCACCGGGCAAGCACACCACCTACGCGTGGCACCTGATGCCCCTCAACCCCGACATCGGCGATCGCACCTACGAGACATTCAAGGAGGAGTTCGCCGAACGCATTCTCGAAACGTGGTCGCGTTATTGCCCGAACATGACCCGGGCGAACATCATCGCCCAGCACGTCTACACCGCGCGCGAATATACCCAGGATCTCGTCAACATGCGCAACGGCGACATCTTCATGGGCGCGTTCAATGCCGAGCAGGTCATGTACAATCATTTCGGGTATCGCACGCCGATCCCCAACCTCTACATGGCCGGTTCCGCATGTCACCCCGGCGGGGCGATCTCGGGCGGGGCTGGATACATTTCGGCTGGAATCATCGCCAACGACCTTGCCGTGAAGCCGTGGTGGCGGCCTTGGCATGCGCGCGAGGCGCTGGAGGCATTCGCCGGCGCGGCGTGAAGCCCAGTCCGCAGCAATAACGGGCCCGAGAAATAACGGGCCTTGAAACGTTGCTGGCAATCCACGCCCCCTGGCAATCTCTGTGCAAACCCCGTTGAAAACCAATGCAGCCGTGGACAACGCCACCGCTCGTATTGCAGCGGATCACCCGTCGGGGCAGCGTCTTGCCCTGCGATGTATCCGCTACGACTCTCGGGCCCTCATTTTCAGGTCGGATCATGATCTTGCACATTACCGAGCAGGACCTTGCGCGCGCGCTCAACGAGGAAACACTCGAGCGCGGTACGGAAGTTTGGGAAAACGGGCAGGTACGCCGGTGCGAATCCGCCAAGGACGGCACCGCCATCTCAGGCTCCGTGCAGGGCTCGCGACGGCAGCCCTATAGCCAAACCATCATGCTCACGATGAATGGCCTCCACGTGCGGATCCACGGATACTGCACATGCCCGATGCGCATCAACTGCAAACACGTGGCCGCCGTGCTGCTCGAGCACGTGATGATGGCTCCGGCCGGAAGTTCAGTCACAGCCCCACCCGAAAAAACGCCGCTCGAAATGGTGAGGATCCCGCTGTCCAACCAGGTCACCGGATGGCTCGACCGGATCGCCGGACAGGTGAATCCGGCGGCGGCCGAGCCCACCGCCTTTCGCGCCAACCAGCGCGCGTTGCACTACGTGCTCAATCACGAGCTTTCGTTCTCCGTCGCCGGCACGGCCCCAGCGCGTGTCCGTGCCATCAAGGTTCGCTTGCGCAAGGACGGCGGATTGAGCGATCCCAAGCCCTTCGATCCCAACAGCCTGTCCCACCCTGGCGACCACAACAGCAACCTCCTCGCGGAAGCAGATGTCGACATCCTGCGTGATCTCGCCTGGCTGCGACGGCTCAACCACACGCCGGGCAATGCCGATATCGCGCTTGGCCCCGATGCGACCAGCCTGCGCACCCTGAATGCATTGATCGGCACTGGACGACTGCACCTGGGCACTCTCGACGGCTCCGTCCTTCGGCGCGGACCTGACGCACGCGCCGAGCCGCGGTGGATCAAGAGTGGACTGGGCGCACAACGCCTGACGCTGGTGCCGCTGGACGTGCCTGTCCAGTCCGCCGACGTCGAGGCGAAATTCGACGTACTCTTGCCGCTTGCGCCTCCACACTACGTCGACGTCATTGCCGGGCAGGTCGGCGTGGTCGAGTCAGGTTTGGCCCCGCGCCTCGCCGCTGAGGTTGCATGTGCGCCTGCGATCATTGCTTCCCAAGCCGCACAGGTGAAGGAACTGATGCGTCAGCGGATCGCCGCGCCACGACCGCCACTCGATCTGCCGGCAGGAGCAACCACCGAGCCGCCCGCGACCTCAAGCTTATTGCTGCTGCCACTGCCGGACGCGCCGGACAAGGTCGAGACACGCACAATCAAGCCGGTTCCGCGGCTCGACTTGCTTCTTACCCAGGCCAAGCTCAGAACATCTCACTATTGGTACAGCTACGAGCCGCGCCTGCGCGGGCCATTCACATTGCCGATCGCCGTACTGTCGTTCGACTACGGCGACACCAACGTCGCCATCAATGCGCCCGGCCAAATGCTCGAGCATATGGAGGGCGAGCGGCTGATCCTAACGCCGCGCGACGCAAAGGCCGAAGCAAAGGCAGCCGATCGCCTGGCCGGGCTTGGCTGCAAGCGCATATCGGGCCTGCCGATCGAGGTTCAGCCCGCGCACGCGCACGGCCTGTTCGTGGCGCCGCCTGGAAGCCCATCAGCCGCGGAGATCATCGACAAACTCGATGTCCCGAGCCGCTTCATCGCCTTTTCCGCCGAAGCACTTCCCGAACTCGTCAGGGAAGGCTGGCACGTCGCGTTCTCGGACGACTATCCCTACCGCATCGCAGAAGGCGAGACGCAGTGGTGGGCGGATGTCGGCGAAGGCTCCGGCATCGACTGGATGTCATTCGAGCTCGGCATCACGTTCGATGGCCACCGGATCAACCTCGTGCCGCACCTGGCGGAAGTTCTCTCGCGCTTGTCACCGGAGTTTGCGGCCCTGGCGTTCCAACCGGGCAGCGAGGACCGGTTCATCGAGCAATGCAGCCACTTGCGCACCTATCACACGTTGCCCGACGGTCGCCTGCTGCCACTGCCCGGCAAACGAATCGCGCCCATTCTCAAATCGCTGCTGGAATTGATCGGTCCACGTGCGAGTGGTCTGGTCGATGGCAAGGTCAAGCTGCACCGGGCCGAAGCCGGCGCGCTCGCCCGCTTCGCCAACGCCACCGAATTGAGCGGGCTCGCATGGGCGGCCAGCGCCGAGCGGTTGATCGAGCTTGGCCGCAGCCTCAGCAAGGGCCGTGGCCTCGCCAAGATCGACCCGCCGAAGAGTTTCAAGGCCAAGCTCCGCCCCTATCAAGCCGAAGGGCTGGCCTGGCTCGACTTCCTGCGCGAGTCCGGGTTCGGCGGCGTATTGGCCGACGACATGGGCCTGGGCAAAACCGTCCAGGCACTCGCTTTCCTGGCGCGCGAGAAAGCCGAAGGCCGCCTCGACAAGCCGGCGCTGATCATCGCACCCACCAGCGTGCTGCCGAACTGGCAGGCGGAGACTGAACGGTTTGCACCAAAACTTTCCGTACTCGCACTACGCGGACTCGAGCGGCGGCACCTGTTCGCCGGTATCCCCAAGCACGATCTCGTGCTCACCACCTATCCGCTGCTGATGCGCGACCACGAGGTATTGCTGGCGCAGGAATTCCACATCGCGATCCTCGACGAAGCCCAGGCGATCAAGAACCCCAAGGCCAGCGTATCGAGCTTCGCCCACCGCATCAACGCACGCCACCGGCTCGCGCTCACCGGCACGCCGTTGGAAAACAACCTCGGCGAGGTCTGGTCGCTGTTCGAATTCCTGGCGCCGGGTTTGCTCGGAGACGAAGGTACATTCCGGCGCACGTTCCGCACGCCGATCGAAAAGCACGGCTGCCAGACCTCGCAGGCGTTCCTGTCACGCCGCCTGAAGCCGTTCATGCTGCGCCGGACCAAGGAAGCGGTGGCGACGGAACTGCCGCCCAAGACCGAGATCATCGAGCGCGTGCGCCTGGAAGGCGGCCAACGCGATCTCTACGAGACCGTTCGCTCGCTGATGCACGCCAAGGTGCGCGACGAGATCTCCAAGAAAGGCCTCGCCAAGAGCCACATCATCTTCCTCGACGCGCTCTTGAAGCTACGCCAGATCTGCTGCGATCCGCGCCTCTTGAAGATGACGCAAGCGCGGAAAGTCAAGTCTTCTGCCAAGCTCGAACGCCTTATGGAAATGATCCCCGAGCTGGTCGGCGAAGGCCGCCGCATCCTGCTGTTCTCGCAATTCACGAGCATGCTTGAATTGATCGAGGACGAGCTCGGCAAGCTGAAGATACCCTTCGTCAAGCTGACCGGCGATACCACCGATCGCGCCGCACCCGTACGCGAGTTCCAGACCGGCAAGGTGCCGCTGTTCCTGCTCAGCCTGAAGGCCGGCGGCACCGGCTTGAACCTCACCGCCGCCGATACCGTGATCCACTACGATCCCTGGTGGAACCCCGCCGTCGAGAACCAGGCGACCGATCGCGCCCATCGCATCGGCCAGGACAAGCCGGTGTTCGTCTACAAGCTGATCGTCGAGGAAGGCATCGAGGAAGCCATCGAGCTGCTCAAGGCGCGCAAGGCGGCCCTGGCAGCGGCCCTGTTCGACGGCAACGGCAAGGCCGGCTTCAACCTGACCGAAACCGACATCTCCGCCCTGTTCGCCCCGCTCGACAAGGTGCCGCAACGCCGGGCGGCATAAACGTCCGGCGTCACCCCTTCAGCATGTGTTCGTAGTCGCCGCCCATCACCGTGCCGATCGGCTTGCCGGCAAGGATATCCTTCGCCATCGCTTCTTCCTTCGCAGCGATGCGCTCGGCGGCGGCGAGCACACGCTCGATGTCAGTGGCCGCGATGAAGATCACGCCGCTACGGTCGGCGAGCACATACGCGCCCGGCTCCACCGTCAGATCGCCGATCGACACCAGCACGTTGGTGCCCAGCTCCACGATCCGCGCCCGCGCGGTGCGCGCCGTGAATGTGTTGGCGAACACCGCAAAGCCCATCTCCATGGCCTGATCGATGTCCCGCACCGGACCATCGGCCACCACGCCCGCGATGCCCTTCACCTTCGCGCCGAGTGATAGCAGGCCACCCCAGCTTCCCGCCTCCACACCCGAACGCTGCTCGATCACGATCACGTTGTCGGGCCCGCCGATCTCGATCGCTGTCGCGCCCAGATGCTTCGGCGGTCCCGCCGCCGGCGCGCCGACGCCGAGTTTCACCGTGATCGCGAGACCCGCAATGCGTCCGGTACCGGAGGCTTGCGAGAGCCCGGATACCACGCCCTTCAGCTTCAACTGATCGAGCGCATCCGAAACCGCGCAGCAATCGAGCTTGCGCAGTCGGGCGAGATATTCTGCTGGAGTCGCCATCTAACGCCTGCCTCCATGAGCAAATTTCAGGGCTAAGCCGCCCAGCTTCGATCGCCCTTCGGGCGATATGAGGGCCTGTGCGGCCCTCAAACTCCGGCACCAGGGACGCGGCCCCTGGACCCGCACTTTGGTGGCGTTTCCCAATTCAGGTTCAAAGCGACAGCTTGAAGACCTTGCGCGCATTGTCGGCCAGGATCGCCGACTTGTCCTTGTCGCCCAGCCACTCCGCATTCCTGATCAGCGGCGCGATGTCGTCGTAGGTGCGCCCGGTCGCCGGATTACGTGCGGAGCCGACCCCAGGGCACTCCGCGCCGAACAGGCAACGGTCGACGCCGACGGCCTTCACCAGCAGCCGCAGCGCCTCCTCCGAATAGAGCACGGTATCGTAGTAGAGGTTGCGCATCGACTCGGAGAACAGCGGCCCGCCCGGCTTGCGCGCGGATGCCGCCTCGAACCGGCCGAGCTGGAACGGGATCGCGCCGCCCCCATGGCTCATGATGATCTTCAACGTGGGGAAATCCGTGAACACGTTCGAGGTGACGAAGCCATACGTCGCCGTCGTCTCTTCGTTGATGAAATGCAGCGTGTACGGCTCGCGCTCCGGGCAATGCGATCCGGTCGCATGAATGTGCGCGGGAACATCGAGTTCACACAGCTTTTCGTACAGCGGATACCAATACCGGTCGCCCATCGGTGGGGCCTTGGTGCCGCTGTTCTCGTACGGATCTGGATTGAGCAGACAGCCCTTGAAACCGAGCTTCACGCACCGCTCCAGCTCCGCGATCGCCATCGTCAGCGGCTCGCCCGCCGGCTGCGGCAGCCCCGCGATGCCGACGAAACGATCGGGATAAAGCAGCGTCTGCCGATGGATGACGTTGTTCACCTCCTCGTGCAGCCACTGCACGATCTTGGCCGGCTTCTCCGAGTGCATCATCTGGAACGGGCGCGGCGAGACGCACTGTACGTCCGTCCCGACCTCGTCGAGAAACGCCATGTGGCTCTTGTCGCCACCCTCGAAGCGCTTTTTCTCCACCGCCGCCCGGATCTCGTCGTCGCTGAACTTCAAGCCGCCGCGGCCATGGCTGCCGCGATGCGACACGAGGCTGGCCTTGAACGCCCACAACTCCGCCGGCGCGCTGACGTGGGCGTGGCAATCGATGATCTTCATGGGTCACTCCGGAGGCTTGGCAGGCACGGGCCTTCCCCGAGAGAGGCCCTGCACACGAAGGTGGACCACCGATACGAACGGAATCAAGCCCCTTGCGGAAGCAGCACCATGCGCTTCGCCGTCTGGCGCGCTTCGATGAGGTGCATCGCCTTCGCATAGTCCGCCAGCGCCATCGTCTCGGACGGCGGCGCGGATACCTTGCCCTCGACGTAGAAACGATAGATCTCCGCGAAGCACTCTTGCATCAGCTCTGGCGTCCGGCGGCGATAGTCGCTGATCTGCATCCCGGAAATTTCGCAGTTCTTGAGCATGAGATAGTTGATCTTCAGCGTGGGAATGCTGCCCGCCGCGAAGCCAAGCACCACAACGCGACCGCGCCAGGCGATCGAGCGAATCGCCGCCTCGAAAACAGCGCCGCCGATGGGATCGATGATGATGTCGGCGCCGTGTTTGTTGGTAGCCGCGAACACCTGCGCGCGCAGGCTTTCACGCAGATCGGGTTTCGACAGATCGATCATGATGTCGGCGCCGGCCGCCTGCACGACCGCGAATTTGTCCGGCGATGACACCGCGCCCATCACGACACCGGCGCCCATCGCCTTGGCGAGCTGCACCGCCGCGTTGCCGACCGCTCCGGTTGCGCCGAGCACCAGCACGTTGTCGCCCGGCTTGATGCGCGCGCGCTCGCGCAGCGCCATCCACGACGTATCGAACCCCAGCGACATCGCGGCGGCGTCGATGAACGAGAGCTGGTCGGGCAGTTTATAGACGTTGGTGGCGTCGACCACGATCTGCTCGGCAAAGCCGCTGTGCTCGTTCATCCCGATCACGCGGTCGCCGACGGCGAAACCCGTCACGTCAGCCCCGAACCCGCGCACGACGCCCGCCGGCCCCTTACCCGGCGTGTACGGCAGCTTCGGCTTGAACTGGTATTGCCCCGTGATCGTGACGATATCGACGTAGTTGACCGGCACCGCGTGCACCTCGATCAACACCTGCCCCGGCCCGGGCCGCGGATCTGGAACCTCGGCCAGCACACCGTTATCTATCGAGCCGAGCTGGTGGACGAGGATGGCTTTCATGACGGCTCCGGTGATCGACGTAGGCTGGGTCAAGCGTAGCGCGACCCAGCTTCCACGGTCTGCCGGAAAATGCTGGGTCGCGCGTCATCGCGGAACGCTCCGACGCTTGACCCAGACTGTATGTCCCTTCCACGAACGAGGCGACTCACCCCCGATGTGGGGTCGAGGGTTACCCGGATTGGCCGGGCAGAGCCTCACACAAGGAGGGTGAGTCATGGGTGATCATAGCGAAGCTTTCGTTGGCATCGA
>CAMDPA010000212.1 GCA_945903565.1 Devosia equisanguinis
TTGCACCCGACGGCTTCCCATCTTTGCCGAATGGCTTGTCTGTCGATCATGCAACGGCGTACGACTGTTCGCCGGGACAAGGAATCCCGCGCTGCCGAGTCACACGGTCGCACGCACACAGATCACGATTCAGCTTTTTTGCGATCCGTTCTTAGGGGCAGGCGCCGCTTTCACCACCGGTGCGGGCGGAGCTGTGCGCACGACAGGACTAGGCGTTGTGACGACGACGGTGGGTAGAGTGGTTTGCGAAAGCGCCGGAGTGACGATGGGAAGTGACAACAGTGCAAGCGTGGCTTTGGCTGTAGGCGACAGGCGTTTCATGTTGGACCCCATCCACTCTGAAGAACGTTTGCGAGAGGCTTCAGGCAATGTTATAGTATTACATTGATTGCAATGCCAGCCGCCGGCATGGATTTCGGGCGAACCGTCTCTATAATGTTACAACATTACATATTTGGACTTGGCCAAGGAATTGGGTAGAAGGCGTCATAGCGTCAAAGGGGCTATAGAATCGTGGACGGAGCGGCTTTCGAGTTGGCACCAGAGTCCGTCGGGGAGACGCAGGCCGCGATCTGCGAGTTTTCGGTTGTCCCGATTGAGCCGCCTGGGCGTCCAGGCTGGCGCGAGCGCGGTGCGTATCCAGTTGCGATTGGAGTTGCCGCGGCGGTGCATCTGGGCGTCTTGGCGCTGATGTGGCCTTCATTTTCCGATGCAGTCGGTGACGGCGGGACCACCTTGGAAGCAATCGCGGTTTCAGTCGTGGGGCAGGTGCCGGTGATGTCGGCCCCAACCGCCCCGGTGCCGGACAATTCCGCCGAGCCTGTGCCGTTTGACGAACCGCAGCCCGATGCCATTCCGCTGAACGATCCGAACATAGCCGAGCAAAAGCCATTGCCGCCGGTCGATGTGGCGCTTGCATTGCCACCGGAGCCCGAACCGTTGCCCGACGCGGCAAATCTCCCGATGAAGCCACCCGAGCCGCAGATTGAGAAGCCACCCGAGCCCACAGTGGAGCGGCTCCGCGAAACCAAGCAGGCCCAGGAGCACGCTGTTCCAACTCCGTTGGCTGCGGCTGCATCAATGCCGGCAATGACTTCGGCTGAGGCTAGCCCGGGTGCGGTGAGGGCCTACGAGCGAAAGATTTCGAAGCTTCTGGAGACACGCAAGCCAAGCAGCAAAGGGCTGAGGGGCCGACTGATCATTCAGCTGGTGATCGACGCCGAGGGGCGGCCACAGTCTGCGGTTGTCTTGAAGTCGAGCGACAAGCCCGCCCTCGACGAGCGTGTTCTTGCAGCCGTGCAGCGCCTTGATTTTCCTAGGCCCCCCGATGCAATGACGGTCAAGCAACTGACGTTCAATGTGCCGTACGACTACAGGTAACGGCGCGGACGCTTCGCGTCACCCTGATGAAGGCCGCTTCCCGAGCCGCACGGGCTCCATCTCCCGTCCGATCACTTTGTGATCAGCCACCGGAATTCCTGCCCGGCACTGCTTCAGAAACGCCATATCGATCCGTGCGCAGGCGAAGCCTTCTCCGTCCGACGACTTGGCGATGATGTGACCCCAGGGATCCGCGATCAGCGAGTGGCCGTAGGTGAAGCGCCGCTCGTTCCCGGGTGCGATGAACGATCCGCACTGACCGGGTGCTGCGAAATACGTCTCGGTCTCGATGGCGCGGGCGCGGCACAGTACGTCCCAATGGTCCTTGCCGGTCTGCAGCGTGAACGATGAGGGCAGTGCAATCAGTTCCGCGCCTTTGGCCGCGAGTGCCTGGAACAGTTCGGGAAAGCGCAGATCGTAGCAGATCGCGCAACCGACCTTGAGGCCCTCGCAATCGTAGGTCACGACCTCGCGGCCGGGGATCACGCTGGCGGATTCGCGATACGCGGTGCCATCGGCCAACGTGATGTCGAACAGGTGGATCTTGCGGTAGACGGCCACTTCCTTGCCCGTGCGGTCGAACACGACGGTGGTGTTGTGCACCTTGGGCTCGCCTTTGGCGCGCTCCATGATCGAGCCGGCGTGGACCCAGATCTTGTGGCGGGCGGCCAACTCTTGCGCCGCCGCATACGCGGGACCGCCGGGAATGGTATCGGCGTTGGCGACTTTGTCCTTGGTCGACCCGCCCGCCCAGTTCCAGTGCTCGGGCAGACAGAGCCAATCGGGGCCTTCCTGACCGGCGGCGCGATCGATCAGAGCGCGCGCCTTGGAGATGTTGGCCGAGACATCGCTGATCGAGTTCATCTGTATGACGGCGATTTTCATGGCGGACCTCGCGGTGGCAGTCGCGCCGACGATAGCCTGGTGCGGACGGTGGGACTTGAACCCACACTCCATTGCTGGCGCAGGATTTTAAGTCCTGTGTGTCTACCGATTCCACCACGTCCGCTCAAGGCGTTGGATCGATACGGTTTTGCGGGCGCGCCGTCAAAGGGGGCACAGCGCTTTACACCGCGATCTCGCGCGTGAGTGCCGCCTCGACCTGCGCTGGCTCGATGTCGCGGGAGACGAACGCCTGCCCGATGCCGCGCACGAGGATGAATGTCATGCGTCCCGCGCTGACCTTCTTGTCCTGCGCCATCAAGCGGAGAAGCTCGCCGACCTCGGGCCTGGAATTCCCGTCGATGTCGGCGATGCGGGTGGGCAGGCCCACGCTTGCAAGGTGGGCCGTCATGCGCGCCGCTGTTGCTGGCGGACATAGACCCAAGTCCTCCGAAAAGCGCAGCGCAATCGCGGTGCCCAGCGCCACCGCCTCGCCGTGCAGCAGCCGGTCCGAGAACCCCGCCCAGGCCTCCAGCGCGTGGCCGAAGGTGTGGCCGAGATTGAGCAGTATGCGGTCGCCCTGCTCGGTTTCGTCGCGGGCGACGATCTCGGCCTTCATCTCGACGCTACGGGCGACGGCATGAATGACGGCCGAGGTGTCCCGGGCGAGCACTGCGGCACCATTTTGTTCGAGCCAGGCGAAGTAGGCGGCGTCGCCGAGCAGTGCGTGCTTGACGATTTCGGCGTAGCCCGCGCGCATCTGCCGGTCGGGCAGGGTGGCGAGCGCGTCGGTATCGGCCAATACGAGGCTCGGCTGATGGAACGCTCCAATCAGGTTCTTGCCCTGCGGCGAGTTGATCGCGGTTTTGCCGCCGACCGAGCTATCGACCTGGGCGAGTAATGTCGTGGGGATCTGAACAAAGCGCACGCCGCGCCGCAACACGCTGGCGGCGAAGCCGGTGAGATCGCCGATCACGCCACCTCCCAGTGCAACAACCAGGTCGCGCCGCTCCAGCCCGAGCCGCAGCAGCTCCTCGATCGTGACCTCGAGCTCGCGGAAGCATTTGGTTGCCTCTCCCGGCTTCAGGACAACGGCACCGAGCGGCTTGGCCGTTTCGCTCAAACTGGCGTCGAGGGCCGCCAGATGCCCCGCGGTTTCGACATTGTGGTCGGTGACGATCGCTGCGCGCGCCGGGCCGAATGTCTCCGCGATGAGGCGGCCGACCTCGCCAATCAGCCCCGGCCCGATCAGGACGTCGTAGCCGCGCTCGCCAAGCTCGACATGGACGCGGCGAAGCAACGCGGGGTCGAATGCGGGGGCAGTCACGCTGCCTGGGGGCGCCGGTCGGCTCATACGATTGGCCTTTTGCGGGTCACTCTTAAAGCTCAGGCGCCCGCCGGGCGCTCTACCGGTTGTGCCGCCAGTTTATTGAGGATCTCGCCCACGATCACGTCATGGGCGACCTCGCGGCTCTCGATGGTGATGTCGGCCTCCGCGTAGATGGGACTGCGGATGTCGAGCAGCTCGCGCATGCGTGCTTCGGGGTTGTGGGTCTTGAGCAACGGGCGGTTGTCCCGGCGCATCACGCGCTTCATCAGGATCGGTAGCTCCGCCTTGAGCCAGACGGCGATGCCGGCGGTGCGGACGCGGTCCCGCGTCTCCTCGCTCATATAGGCGCCCCCGCCGGTCGAGAGCACCTGCGGCCCTCCAGCCAGCAGGCGGGCGATGACGCGGCGCTCGCCGTCGCGAAAATGCTGCTCCCCCAGTTGCTGGAAGATCTCGCTGATCGACATGCCCGCGGCCTTCTCGATCTCGTCGTCCGCGTCGACGAACTTGAGGTCAAGGGCGTTGGCCAGTCGCCGGCCGATCGCCGATTTTCCACACCCCATCATGCCGACCATCACGATGGAACGGGTGCCGAGTGCTTGGCGCACATGGCGGGCAGTGGCGCTGTTGTCAGCCATATATCGAGGCGCCGGCGAATCGGATGATATAGATACGTTCTGGCACCGGCAGTTTGCCTTGCGGCGTCCGGCACCTTTCGTTTTGGTTCTAGCACTATCGCGCCCGGCGACAAGCGTTCCGGGTGACACGGTAGGGGACAGGCGCGAAGCGCGGGGATCCAACCTGCGGCCGCGTTCGTATGTTTTCAGGGTTCCGTTGTTCGTGGCCGAGCGGTGTGAGTCATACTCGCGCCACCATGCCCGACCAAAAGCTACGCGACACAAGCTGGGCTTGAGCCATGCCGACCCTATTCAGGTTCATCGTTATTGCCGGGGCGCTGGGCGCCGCCGGGTACTGGGGGCTGTTCGTGCTGGCCACGCGCTTTGAGCCGCAACCGCAAGAGTCAGTGGAGCAGATCGGCACCGTGAAGATCCGCAAGCAATGAGCGCGACCAAACCATTCATCGTCAAGGGCGCGCCCGTGGCGCTCGCTTTGACGTTCGCCGCATCGGCGCTGTGCCTCCCCGGCGCACCGGTGGCGGCGCAGGAGAGCTGGAACCCGTTCGCCGAGCAGGGTGTCATCACCCCGCGTCAGCGGCGGCCAGCCGGACCGGGGTCCGATCAGCCGCAACGTCCCGCGCTGACGCCGATGGATGGGGTGCGCGATCGGCCGTGGGATGCGCCAGGGGCGCGCCCGGTTGGTCCCGCGGATGGGTCGCTGGTTGACAGCGACGCGCCAACCGTTGGTTTTGCGCCGCGCGATGTCGTCGAGAAGACCGAACTGGCGCCGCTCGGCGGGCCAGATGGCGCCCCCGTTGGGGCAATCATGGGCGGCGAACCCGGCGGTTCGGCCTCGCAGGGTGGCCGGTCGGACATCGACGCCGCAGAGCTTGCGCGCTCGATGGCGACTTTGCAGGTGCCGTCGCGTTCGGCTGCGTTGACCCAGCTTCTGCTTAGGATCGCCGGCGGCGGGACAGGCGGGATGCAGACCGGAGAGATCGCGATCCGGGCGGAAATCCTGTATCGCGCGGGCCGAATCGCTGACGCTGACGCACTGGTTTCAGGGCGCGGCCAGGGAGCGGCTGATCCATTGTTGTCGGGCGTCATGGCTCGGCTGGCGCTGGCGCGCGGCGACCGGGACCGGGCGTGCAAGGAGGCACAGGCGGCTCTCCAGGCTGGGGCGGAGATGCCGCGCGCCGTGCGTGCCATGGCGATCGGAATTCAGGGATACTGCGGCGCGGCACAAGGCAATGCTTCGGCCGCTAGTCTTGCTGCCGGTCTTGCACGCGAGGACGCTGGGCTGCCCGAGGATACGCTCGGCGCGCTCGATGCCGTCGGCGTCGGCGAGCCTGTAGCGCTTGCGGCGATCAAGCGGATCGGCGTGCTCGATTGGCGGTTGGCGGAGCTGGCCGGAAAAATCGATCCCGCGCTGCCGCTTGAACGCGCGGAGCCGGCGTTGCTCGCCGCGCTGGGCGATTCCAACAGTTCGCCGCCGGCCTTGCGGGTCGCGGCGGCGGAGGCGGCGGCGCGGGCCAATGCCATCGATCCCGCCGCCCTGGCCGAGGCCTACCGGCAGCATCCGTTCACGCAGGCCGAGCTGGCGCAGGCGCTGACCGCACGTGTGGTGCCGGGCGTCCGCCGGGCCCTGCTGTTCCGTGGAGCCGAGGCTGAGCGCACGCCGTTCAAGCGCACGCGTCTGGTGCGCGCCGCACTCGGTGATGCCAAGCGTGTCGGGCTCTACTTTCCAGTCGCGGCGGCGTTGATGCGCACGGTAGAGGAGATCCAGCCGGTCTCGGAAATCGGGTGGTTCGCGGAAACGGCTGTTGAGGTGATGCTGGCGTCCGGGCGGCTCGATCAGGCGCGGCGCTGGGCGCACGTCGGCGGCGAGCCGGGGAACGGCGCTGGCCTGGGACATTGGCTGGCGCTGATCGACATCGCCGATTCCGCACAGCGCGGACAACGCGGCGCGAGCCTTGCCTCGGTCGAGGACGTCGCGCTGCGCGGCCGGTTCACGCCGGATGGGCTGCATCGGCTCGCGACCGTACTCGACGCGTTCGACTATCACGTGCCCATGCGACTGTGGGAGGCGGCCAGTCGCAGCCCGCAGCCGACAACAGGGCATCTGCCTGCAACGGGCGTGCTGTCGGATTTGCAGGACGCGGCCAAGCGCAAGGATCTACCGCGCACTGTGGCACTGGTGTTCCAGGCGCTGGGCGCACAGGGGCCGGAGGGTGCGCATATGATCGCGCTCGGCGACGCGATTCGGGCGTTGCGACGGGCTGGCATGGAGCGGGAAGCCCGTGCGATTGCTGTTGAAGCGTTGTTCGCGTTGTGGCCGCGTACGACCAACAGTTGAGGCTTATGCCGAACGCAAACTCAGATATCACGCAGTTCCTGGAGATGCAGGCGGCCGAACGTGGGGCCGCGGCGAACACCATCGAGGCCTATCGCCGCGATCTCGAACACTTCGCCGCCCATCTCGATCGGTTGGACAAGCCGCTGCGTCAGGCGTTGCCAGCCGACGTGGCGGGCTATGCCAGGGTAATAGCCGTCGATGGTCTGGCGCCGGCTTCGCGTGCGCGGCGACTTTCCGCGGTGCGGCAGCTCTACAAGTTTCTGGTCGGCGAAGGCCATGTCGCGGAAGACCCTGCCGCGCGCCAGTCCGGTCCCAAGCTGTCGCGCGCGCTGCCCCGTACACTGTCGGTAGCCGAGGTCGACCGCCTGATCGAGACCGCGCGCAAGCGTATCGACGGTACCGTTGGGCGAGAGCGTGTGCGTGCACTGCGGCTGCACTGTCTGATCGAGCTGCTGTATGCGACGGGTATGCGCGTGACCGAGCTCGTCTCGCTGCCGCGCAGCGTACTGAAGGGGGACAGCCGCGTGCTGACGATCATCGGCAAGGGCCGGCGCGAGCGGCTGGTGCCGCTCAATGCGACGGCGCGCGTGGCACTCGATCGCTACCTGTCGGTCGGTGAGGATGCGGAGGACGGCGTCTCGCCGATGCTGCGCACGAAATGGCTGTTCGCGACGACCAGCGCGGAAGGCTATTTGACGCGGCAACGCATGGCGCAGGAATTGAAGGAGCTCGCGGCCGAAGCCGGGCTCGATCCCGAACGTGTCAGCCCGCACGTGCTGCGCCATGCGTTCGCGAGCCATCTGCTCGACCGCGGAGCCGATCTGCGTACGGTGCAGCAATTGCTCGGCCATGCCGACATCTCCACGACCGAGATCTATACGCACGTGCTCGAAGAGCGCCTGAAGAAGCTGGTGCTGGAACATCATCCCCTGGCGAAGGGTTGAGGTCTTCAATTCCGATAGGGAAGGGCGCGACATGGCAGGTGCAATCGCTCGCCTGCTCGGGCTATGCTGTGCTCAGATCAATGAGGACGTGGCTGAGGGGAAAACGCAGCATGCTTTGGAGAAGACTCGGTCCAGTCATGGCCGCAGCGCTGGCGTGCGCGCCGGCAGCGGCTCAAACGTGGCCTGAGCGCAACGTCTCGATCATTGTGCCGTTCCCTGCGGGCTCGACGCCGGATCTGATGGCGCGCGTCCTTGGCGACGGGCTGCAGACCAAACATGGCAAGGCGTTCCTGATCGAAAACCGGCCAGGCGCCAGCGGCAACACCGGGACAGGCGCAGTCGCCAAGGCCGCACCCGATGGCCATACTCTCGGGATCAGCATCGTGGGGCCACTCGTCATCAATCCGATGACGATGACGACGGTGCCGTATGATCCAGACCGCGATCTCGCCGCGATCTCGATCGTCGGCTCGCAGCCCAACGTGCTGGCAGTACATCCGAGCCTGGGCGTCAAGGACATCGCGGGCTTGATGGCGCTGCTGCAGAAGGATCCGACCAAGTACAACTATGGATCGATCGGCAAGGGCTCGCTATCGCATTTGTCGATGGAGGCGCTGGCGGCGGCGAGCGGTACACGGCCGGTGCACGTGGTGTTCCCCGGCTCGCCCGCGGCGATCACAGCACTGGTGCGCGGAGATGTGCATATGGCGAACCTGGTCGCCGGCGCCATCGTTCCGCAGGCCCGCGAAGGTAAAATCACCATGCTGGCGGTGACCGCCGCCACGCGTTCAACGCTGCTGCCTGAGCTGCCCACCATGCTGGAAGCCGGCATCAAGGGTGTCGAGGCGGACGCATGGATGGGTCTGATCGCTCCGAGCCAGACGCCGGCACCGGTGCGCGAGCGTATCCTGGCGGAGGTGCGCGACGTGCTTACCAAACCGCAGACGGCGGAGCGGCTGAAGCCTGCGTTCATGGTTCCGGTCGGCAGTAGTCCGGCCGAGTTCCAGGCGGTGCTGAAGGCGGAGCGGGCGCGGTGGGAGCCGGTGATCAAGGCAGGGCAGATCAAGCTCGATTGATCCGGCTCGATTGATCTGCATCAGCGCGGGACGCGTCGTGGGCGGATTAAATGCTCTTGGTGGGCAGTTGCTGATCTGTGCGCAACACTCCCGCGCAATTCGTACGAACTGTTTAGCTTCGTGTTGATCTTGCAATTGAACGGTGGCAATTGGCCCTCTCGGCTTTAGGGTCGTTTCATTCACCGCACCGATTTGTCGAGCCGAGGAAAGCGAATTTCCCGCCATGCTCAACACCGCTCTCGTCGACAACGCGGCTCTTGTAACGACCTGCTACGACCATACCTATCCCCTTGGCTCAGGTCGTCCTCTGAACTGACCCGTACCATCTACAACGCCTCGTCTCGTCGACCAGCATCCGCATCGTCCGCGGCGGGTGCGTGACGAGCTGCTCGAACACCCGCGCGGCGATCCGGCCGATGCCTTT
>CAMDPA010000213.1 GCA_945903565.1 Devosia equisanguinis
GCGACGGCCCGCACCCTGAGATCTTTCGAGTATCCCTTCGCCATCGCGATCCCCGCCGTTGCTGCCGGTGGAATCCGAATCTGATTTGCGCGTCCGAGGGAATCCCCTGTAACTGTTTTGATTCACATCAAGTGGAAAGCGCTCTAGCACCGCTGATCGTGCAGAACGCCGGAACGGTTGCTGTAAGATCCACGTCCTGCGTGGCGGCCTGGGCGAAGGCCTGATTGGCGGCCATCATCGAAATCGCGGCCGTAGCGGCGACTGTGAGTGCTTTCTTCATACTGATACTCTTATACTAGACACTGCGGCGCCTCGACTGGTCCCCCACGAGACGGCCGCCCACCAAGCCCAATCCCTCGAGATTTGGGCACACGAGACCATTCTACGGTTCGTTGAAACCGCAGTTCGCGTCCGGCCGATCGTGGAACTCCCCCCACTTTCGCCGTCGCCCGAGCGCCTCAATTCCTTGCTGCGTCGTTGATCAGAGTTAATGCCAATTAGGTAAATTTTTCGTTTACGCGGCGCGTTGTATTTCCCGGCGCCACACAAAAATGCATTCAGCCAAGTTCCGTCCCAATCGTCGGCTATGACGCTGCTCGAGCCGAACCGTGCTCGCCGTAGCTGAGCCAGATCACCACCATGCCCCGCCGCCGCTTGCCCCCCATCATCGCCGCCCTAGCCCTTGGTGCCTTCGCCATGACCGCCGCCTCGCACGCCCAGGACCGCGCCGCCGAGCGCACCGTTTCCGTCTCCGCCACCGGCTCGGTGATCGCCGAACCCGACATCGCCCACGTCTCGACCGGTGTGCTCACCGAAGGCGCGACCGCACGCGAAGCACTCGACCGCAACACCACCGCGATGCGCGCCCTGATCGACGGCCTGAAGGCCCTCGGCATCGACGCCAAGGACATCCAGACCACGCACATCGGCGTCGAACCGCGCTATCAGCAGTCCAAGGAC
The DNA here is from genome assembly GCA_945903565.1 of Devosia equisanguinis. Lineage (GTDB taxonomy): Bacteria > Pseudomonadota > Alphaproteobacteria > Rhizobiales > Hyphomicrobiaceae > CAMDPA01. The sequence goes on from CAMDPA010000213.1 coordinate 961, forward strand.
GGCCGCACGCCGACGATCAACGGCTATCGCGTCCACAACCAGGTCCGCATCGTCCAGCGCGTGATCGGCAAGCTCGGCGAAACCCTCGACAAGGCCGTGACGCTCGGCGCCAATCAGATCAACGGCGTGCAGTTCGAGGTCTCACAGGCCGAAACCTTGAAGGACGAGGCCCGCCGCCGTGCCATGGCCAATGCCCTGCGCCGCGCTCAGCTCTATGCCACCGCGGCGGGCGGCCAGGTCGATCGCGTTCTGGCGATTTCCGAAACGCCGATCGGCCAGGGCGGCCCCCGTCCAATGGTCGCCGCGCGCATGGCGATGGCCGAATCGGTACCCGTCGAAGCCGGCACCCAGTCGCTCGACGTAACGATCCACGTGATCTGGTCGCTCAAGTAGCCCCGTAGGTCGGCGCTGAGCGCCCTTTGCGCGAAGCCCGACAGTCCAAAGCCTACTCTCCCGAGCCAATCAGCCGCAGCATGCCCGCTCCGCCCTGCCCGCGCTTGCGTGGTACGGCCCACCCGCTTAATAGCGCCGGTTAGACTTCGGAGCAGGGACACAGCAGCATGAACATCGTCGGCGTCGATATCGGCGGCACATTCACCGATCTCGTCGGCTGCATCGATGGCCGGATCGTCACCTCGAAAACGTCGACCACCCCGGCCGACCCCACGCGCGGCGTCGCCGACAGCCTGCAGCTCGCCGGCACCGCGCTCGACAGCCTCGGCGAAGTGCTGCACGGCGCCACTATCGCCATCAACACCGTGCTCGAGCGCAAAGGCGCACGCACCGCGCTGATCACCACCAAAGGCTTCCGCGACGTTTACGCCATCGGTCGCGGCAACCGCATCGAAGCCTTCAATCTCGACTTCCATCGCCCCAAGCCGCTGACGCCGCGCGACATGACGTTCGAGCTCCCCGAGCGCGTCACACCGGACGGCCGCGTGCTGACCGCGCTCGATGACGCCGCGGTCACAGCCCTCGCGCAGCACCTGAAAACGCTCGACATCGAAGCCGTCGCGGTTTGTCTGCTGCACGCCTGGGCCAACCCCTATCACGAGCGCCGCGTTGGCGAAATCCTGCGCCGCGCCTTGCCGGACGTGTTCGTCACGCTCAGCCACGAGATCCTGCGTGAGTTCCGCGAATACGAGCGCACGTCCACCACCGTGCTCAACGCCTATGTCGGCCCGCGCGTGTCGCGCTATCTCGGCACGCTCGAAGGCTATTTGCGTCGCGGCGGCTTCAACGGCCGCCTGCACCTGATGCGCTCCAACGGCGGCGTTATGGGCCTTGCCCACGCCCGTTCCCAACCCGTCTCGATGATGGAATCCGGCCCCGTCGCCGGCATGATCGCCGCCGGTCGCCTCGCGCGCCATCTCGGCATCGAGCACGCAATCGGCTTCGACATGGGCGGCACGACCGCCAAGTCGAGCCTGATCGTCAATGGCGAAGCCGCGATCGAGGAAGGCTACGTCATTGGCGAACCCGCGAGCGGCCAGCCGATGCAGCTCCCCGTCGTCGACATCGTCGAGGTCGGCGCAGGCGGCGGCTCGATCGCCTGGGTCGACGAAGCCGGCGGCCTGCACGTCGGCCCCAAGAGCGCCGGCGCCGATCCCGGCCCCGCCTGCTACGGCCGGGGCTCTATGTCTGGTGGCTCCGGGGCAAGCCCCGACGCGACTGCCGATCCCGTCGTCACCGACGCCGACCTCGTCCTCGGCCGCATCAACCCCGGCCGCTTCCTGGGCGGCAACATGCGGCTCGACGTCGCCGCCGCCGAACGTGCGATCGAAGCCAAGGTCGGCAAACCGCTCGGCCTCGGCGTGAAGGAAGCAGCACTCGGCATCGCCACCATCGCGGATGCGGCGATGTCGTTATCCGTACGCGCCGTATCGGTCAACAAGGGCGTCGATCCCCGCGACACCACGATGATCGCGTTCGGCGGCGCGGGCCCGCTGCATGCGCTTGCCATCGCGCGCGAAATCTTCATTCCCCGCGTGATCATCCCCAAGCTGCCTGGCAACTTCTCCGCGCTCGGCATGCTGATGGCCTCGTGGCGGCAAGACTTCGTGCGCACGCTGGTCGGCCGCATCGGCACGCTCGATGCAGTGACGGTCGAAAACGTATTCGCCGAACTCGAACGCAATGGCGCCGAGGAAGCCGAACGCGACGGCATCGCGCGCGGCCAAGCCGTGTTCCGCTTCTTCGCCGATTTGCGTTACGTCGGCCAGGAGCACGCATTGCAGATCGCCGTCGACACGCCCTCAGCCCTCACCGGCGACCTCGACGCCCTGCACCGCCGCTTCCACGCCGAGCACGACAAGCGCTACGGCCAGGCCGCCATCGAGGAGAGCCTCGAGATCGTCAACGTCCGCCTCGTCGTGTCAGCGGCCCGCGCCGACACGCTCGCCGAAACGTGGCTCACCGCGCCGTGGACACCCGAAGGCAAGAATGAGGAAAGCCGCCGCGACGTGATCTTCGCCGACGCGCGGCGCCCCCTGTCCGCGCGCATCCTGTGGCGCCCGTCCCTTCCCGTCGGCTTCACCTTCGAAGGCCCCGCCGTGATCGAGGAGCCCAATTCCACGATCCTGATCCACCCCGGCGACCGCGTCACCGTCGATCCCAGCGGCCACCTCATCGTCGATCTGGCGTAGCGCATTTTCCACGTTGGCTGGGTCAAGCTTTCGCGCGACCCAGCTTTTGGCCCACGTCGTGGATGCTGGGTCGCGCAAGTGCTTGACCCAGCCTAAGGTCTTCGGTGGCTTCACGGCTTGATTGCATGCCATGCAGGCAACGAGCTAATGTGAAACGTCATCTCATTGGCGGCACACCCGCCAAGCCGTCCATCATGGAGCAGCCCATGGCGATCGAAGCAATCCCGCTCTCCAAGCACATCGGCGCTGAAATTCGCGGCGTCGACTTGACGAAACCCTGGGACGAGGCGACGAAAAAGAAGGTCTACGGCTTCTGGCTCGACCACCTCGTCTTGTTGTTCCGCGGCCAGGAATTGACGCAGGAGCAGTTCGTCGCCTCCACCGGCAACTTCGGCCGCCTCGCCAAGTTGATACGCCCGGCCGAGTTCCGCCCGCCTGGATATTCACGCCTGCTCGACAACATCATGCTGATTTCCAACATCCGCGAGAACGGCATTCCGATCGGCGCGCTCCCCGATGGCGAGATGTGGTTCCACCACGACATGCTGCACGTGGAGATGCCGCACAAGGGCACCTGCCTCTACTCCGTCGAGGTGCCCTCGCACGGCGGCAACACGCTGTTCGCCAACGGCTACCGCGCCTACGAAACGATGCCGAAAGACCTGCGCGACAAGCTCGAAGGCAAGCGCGCGTTCCACAGCTACAACCTCGGCGAATTGAAACGCGGCGACGGCAAGGGCGTGCCGCACGTCAAGCAGGCCTCGCACCCGATGTTCCGCACCCACGAGGAAACCGGCCGCAAAGCCGTCTACTTCAACCGCCTGATGACCGCGCGCATCGAGGGCATGGACCCGGAGGAAGGCGACAAGCTGCTCGCCGCCGCGTTCGATCATTCCGAGAACCCCGAATGGGTCTACGAGCACGTCTGGCGCCCGCACGATCTGCTGCTGTGGGACAACCGCTGCTCCATGCACGCCCGCACCGATTTCCCCGAAGGCGAACGCCGCCTGATGCTGCGCACCACCATCGAAGGCGACGTGCGGCCAACGTGATGCTTCGTAGGTTGGGATAGCGGCGCCAGCCGGCAGCGATCCGGCGCGCTTTGCGCCGCAGTCGCGGGTAAAGCCTCGTAGGTTGGGTTAGCGATGCAGAGCGTCGCGCAACCCAACGTGGGAGAGACGTCGCCTACTTGTCCGCCACGCTCAGCGCATGCACGTACCAGCCCATGGCCGCAACCAGCAGCGGTATGCCCGCGATATGCAGCAGGCCGAAGGCACGCTTGATCCAGGCCCCGGTGGCGACGAAGCGATTCACCCGCACGATCGAAATGACGATCATCAAACTGACCATCATGTAGTTGAACACGAAGATGCGGTCGGAGATCGTGGCCGTGTCTGAATCGAGCTTCGGCAACGACAGATAGAGCGCCACCGCCGACAACAGCGCGGTCACCTGGATCGTGACGATCGCCTCGAAATGCGAATACGGGATGAAGATCGACAAATAGGCGACGATCAGAATGAACCCCAGCGGCACCACCACGCGCAGATAATAATCCGTCGCCTGCCGCTTCATCAGCCACACGAAGCTCGCCTTGTCGAACGGCACGATGCTCGGTGCGTGCGTGTACGCATCGACCATCGGCACGAAGTCCTCGTCGTAGCCGACGTACTGCCCTTTGGGCGCCCAACCGTCGGTGGCGACCTGCTGATCGCGCAGATGGCCCGGTGGCGGCTGGATGATGAACGGCGCATCGCCGCGCTTGGGCTGCAGCTCGATCGCGAACCGCTGGGTGTCGAACGGATAGGCGGCCAAGTCCGGCTCGAACACGAACCGGCCCGCCACCTTGTAGATCTTCATGGTGGCTGGGTAGGCGTCGCTTTGCCCGCCGCCGTGCAGCACCTCGATCGTGATCTGGCGGCCGTTGGTGCGCGGATCGAGATAGGCATTGGTGAAGTCGATCTGCTCGAGCGTGGCATTCTCGTTGTTGCGCATCGACAGATAGAACTCGGCGAAGAACGTCTTCTCGTTGTCCTCGACGCGGTGCGCGCGAATGAGGTCGATATCGACGTACAGCGTCTGGATATCCCGCAGAGAGCCGTCTTTCACGCGCACGAACTGCACCGGCGCAAGTTGCGTGCGGCCAAGCCCGCGCGGCAGCATCACCACGAACGGCGTGCGAACCGCCGCGCGCGAGCCCGGCTGGAACGACCAGTTCTCGAAGCTGCCCTTGAACGCGCCGCGCCCCGCCGCATACGTCGTCGCCAGTTGCTCGCCGATGTGGGCGCGAAGCCCGGGAATATCCATCTTGGCATCCGCCGTGCGCACGGCCGCGGCCACCAGCGCCACCATGTCGGCATACTGCGTGCCGATGCCGATCGCGCGCAGGTTGGCGCTTTCGAGCGGATCGGGAACGGCGCTGTCGGGCCGCGGCTTGCATTCGCCCTTGGCCCAGCCCGGCGCCTCCGCGATCTTGCGGCCCTCGAACACCCAGTTCTCCGAGCCTTCGCGTACGATCAGCTTGCGCAGCCGGTCGTTGTAGGCCTCCGGCAGGCGATCCCACGCGAGCTGATAGATCGCATTCGGATAGGCTTTCGTGACCTCCGCTGGAAGGGCATCGATGCGACCACTGATGAACAGGGCCGGCGCCACGCCGGCGGACATCATCTCCTTGATGATCACCACCGCACGCGCCATGCCGATGCTGAGCGCGACCACGTCCGGGTTCTTCGCCTTGAGATCGGCAACCGCTGTTGCCACCGCCTTGCGATCGAGCTCGCCTTTCGAACTGAACCGGTGATCGGCGACGAGCGCGCCCACGCCTTCGCCCAGCAGCTTCTTCAAACCGTCGCCGAGCGCGGAACTGAACACCGCATCGTTCAGCCCCACGAATGCGGGACGGGTGAAATTCAGTTGCCGGATGAACTGCGTCATGACCGGCAGTCGCTCGTCGTCCTGCGAGGCGCGCGTGGTGTAGACGGTCGGGAACTTCTCGAAGATGCTGTTGACCGAAAGGTCCGAGAGAAACGGAACCGCGCTTGCGCCGAGCTCCTTGGCAAGCGCATCGAATGTCGCTTGCGCGCGGTTCGAGTTCGACATGCCGATCATCGCCACCGTCTGCGGATCGGCCAGCGCCGAACGCATATTGTCGATCGACTTCTGGTTATCCCTGGCGTCGTCGAGGAATCGCAATTGGATCTGCCGGCCCGCGACGCCGCCCTGCTTGTTGATCCGGTTCTGTTCCTGCATCGCCAGCCGCGTGATGGCAGCCGCATCGCCCGGATCGTAGCAGACGTCGTTTCTGGAGCTTGTGAATATGGCGATGCTCAACGGCGGGCGTTGCGCCGCCTGCGCGGCATCCTGGGCGCGCGCGGAACCTGCACCCACCGCCCACGCCGATACGACAACCATGACCAGGAGGCCAAACCACGCCATCCCCCACGGCTGACAACCGCTGTGCTTGCGCGCAGCCTGCTTGGTCGGATCGAGTTTACCGGCAGTCATGATCTCTCCCTCTCGCCTTCGCCATGCACCGTTTGCCACGCGATCCGGGCCAGCATCAAGGCAGCCGATTCTGTCATCGCGGAACGTACGTCTCCACAAGCCGCACGTTGGTTTGGCGCGCAATTCGCTACGCGAGAAGGGTACTGCTGAAAGCGCGCGTCTCCGACACGACCGTCCTTCACCCGCGTCATGCCGAATGGCATGTGTCCCGCATGACGAGACCCCGCCCCCCTTCTTCTTGTTGCAAAAAACGGGCGGTCCGGAGGGTGTCCCGCCGGCGGAGCACGAGGCGGGCCTCGTTTCGAGCGAAGCTCGAAATCACCCGACCTGTGGGTTGTGGAAAGGTAGGTCGCGGAATAGCCGTCGTAGCCCCCCAAACGGCAGCTACGACCGTCAGTCGCAAGACGAGGCAGTCATGCCGGAGGCGTCCACCAGCAAGAACCCTCGACCATGCCACGGGCCATGCAGACGATCCAGACCAAGCCAACGCCGCCGGCAAGCCCCCGCCGCCAATGTCCGCTTCCCCTGGAGTAGCCGACAGCAGGGGTTGGGCAGGTGCGGGCCAGTACTCACCGTCATCGATCATGCGAGCCCGTGCTTGCAGTTCGGCAGCTGCTCACTAGGATAGCCGACATGGTTGGGCGGTTCAGGTTGCCCCCCCCAGAGCTGCCTACGTTGCCCCAGCATGTAGCCGTACCCTTTTCGCACCACGAGGCGTAGTTTCGATCCGGTAGCCGACCTCTACCTTTGCTGTCAGTCACAATCGGGGCATAGCCGGTGTCGCGTATTTTCATCTCGCATTCCTCCACCAACAACGCCGAGGCTATCGCGTTGCGCGACTGGATGAGATCGCACGGCTGGGACGATGTCTTCCTCGACCTCGACCCTGAACGGGGCATCAAGGCGGGAGAGCGCTGGCAAGACGCACTCAAACGTGCGGCCAATCGGTGCGAGTTGGTGATCTTCCTCATTTCACCGCAATGGTCGAAGTCGAAATGGTGTCTGGCCGAGTTTCTGCTAGCAAAAAACTTAAGTAAACGCATTTTCGCAGTGGTAGTTGAGCCGACGTCACTTGAGACACTGCCTATCGAGATGACTGCCGAGTGGCAAATTGTTGACCTGACTGCCGGGCATCGCGATCAGATTTTTCCTGTGACTTTGCCGCCAGGCGATAAGAATGCCGAAGTTTCGTTTGCCAGTGATGGACTGAAACGTCTGCAAATTGGCCTGCAGCAGGCTGGTCTCGATGCGCGATACTTCGCGTGGCCACCCGCTCACGAACCAGGACGGTCCCCCTACCGCGGCCTGCGCCCACTCGAAATGGACGACGCCGGCATTTTCTTCGGTCGCGAGGCACCGATCATTGAGGCCAATGACCGACTTCGTGGCCTCGCTGCAGCGGCAGCCCCTCGCCTCTTGGTGGTTCTCGGCGCATCGGGTGCGGGCAAATCAAGCTTCCTGCGCGCCGGCCTGCTACCACGTCTCGGCCGCGATCTGAGAACGTTTCTGCCGTTGCCACCCATCCGGCCCGAGCGGGCAGCGCTGACCGGTGAGACTGGGTTGATCAAGGTGCTGGCGTCCGCGTTCGAGGCGACCCAACTCAAGGTCCCTCGAAGCGACATAAGGGCGGCAGTTATTGGCGGTGCTGCCACTTTGAAGCCGCTACTTGCGCAATTGCAGGCTGCTTCGGAAATCCCGACCTCACATGGTGGCGCTGCGCCCAAGCCGGTGCTCGTCATCGCTATCGACCAGGGCGAGGAGTTGTTCCTAGCCCGGATCATGCATCAGGCGTGAGGAAAATGACGTTGGCCGTGGCGCAGGACGTTGAAATCGCGTAGCAAACCGTTGCCAGACGAGCGTGCTTGCGTTGCAACGGAAC
>CAMDPA010000214.1 GCA_945903565.1 Devosia equisanguinis
AAGCGTCTGCCCTTCTTGGTCCGATGATCCGGGATAGCTTCGAGGGCTTGGAACAAGGTCAGCGCGTTCATCGGTGGTCTCCGTCGGGCGGAGACCGTTAGAACTCTGTTCGCGCCGCCATCATACGCGGTGAATTGAATCACCCTGGCCGCCGCCGGCTGCCGCGATGCGAAAGCTTCCCAAGCAGCGGCTGTTGGAGCTATGAGGCAGGGCCTCGATCCATCCCGTGGAGCCTTGCATGACGTCAACCGCAACACAGCCGCGCGGCAAGCATCTCGACTACGAAGACTTCGTGGTTGGCGCCGTCGTGCCGTTCGGGCGGATCGCCGTCACGACCGAGGACATCACGCGCTATGCCCGCGCGTTCGATCCGCAGCCGTTCCATCTGTCGGAGGAGCAGGCGCGCGACAGCAACGTCGGCCGTCTGATCGCGTCGGGCTATCACACCTGCTGCATGATGATGCGGATGGCGGCCGACGATCTGCTGGGCGGCCCCAACGCGTTGGGATCGCCGGGTCTCGACGACGTGCGATTCCTGAAGCCGGTGTTCCCGGGCGATGAAATCTCCGCGCACTGCACGACGCTCGACAAGCGCGAGCTGAAATCAAAGCCCGGTGTCGGCATGATCCACTGCAAGCTCGAGATGCTCAACCACCGCGGCGAGATCGTGATGAGCTGGGACATGAAGGCGTTTCGGCGCATGCGCGGGAATTGAGGCGAACCATGGGACTCTACTTTGAGGATGTCGTCGCCGACGAGACGCACGAGCTCGGCGTCTACACGTTCACGCGCGAGGCGATCATCGCCTTCGCCCGGGAATACGATCCGCAGGTGTTCCATCTCGACGAGGAGGCGGGCAAGCAATCCATCTACGGCGCGATGACGGCGAGCGGCTGGCAGACGACGTCAGTGTGGCTTCGCATGCTGATCGACGAGCGCACGCGCGAGGCCGATATGATGCGCTTTCGCGGCGAGCGCCCGGCGCGCTATGGCCCGTCGCCGGGGTTCGAGAAGCTGAAATGGATCAAGCCGGTCTATGTCGGCGACAGCGTGCGCTACACCACGCGCGTGATCGAGAAGCGCGATTCCAAATCGAAGCCCGAGGTCGGCCTGCTGTATTTCCAGAACGAAGGCTTCAACCAGCACGGCGAACTGGTGTTCTCGCTCGTCAGCAAGATGTTCGTGGAGCGCAGGGTGCGCTCCGCGTAGGCTGGGTCAAGAGCCATCGCGGAGCATCGCTCCGCGATGACGCGCGACCCAGCAATCCACGACGACGCGCAAAAAGCTGGGTCGCGCGAAAGCTTGACCCAGCCTACGCCGCCTTCGTCACGTAACCCCTTCCAGGTCGCGGAGGGACTGGATCATCGATGACTTGAGGAGATAGGCGCGCGTTTTCTCGCGATCGGCGGCGGTGCGTTTCAGCTCGTCGTAGTAGGTCTGGCGCTCCGCGGGATCGCGCGTGTTCATGATCTGGCGGTTGCGCACGGACTGCGCCTGCACGGTCTCGACCGCCACCTTGCGACGCTGCCGCTCGTAACGGCCGAGCAGCGCGGGATCGGCGCCGCGCCAGACCTGCGTGAGCTTCTCGCCGAGATTCATGGCGTCATGGATGCCGCCGTTCATGCCCATGCCGCCGAGCGGATTGTTGAGATGCGCCGCATCGCCCGCCAGAATCACGCGGCCGGAGACGTAGCGGTCGCAGATGCGCTCGAACACGCGATAGGCCGTCTTGTGCTCGATGTCGTAGCGGCGGGGTGACGGCACGACCGCCTGCAGCCGCGCCTCGACCAGGTCGGGCGACAGCAGCACCTCGTCGGCGACTTTCGGATCGGTCGGGAACAGCACGCGCCACAGTGTCGGCGTGCGCAGCAGCACCAGCCACTCGTCGGGATCGGAGATGTAGGCGATCTTCGCCAGCTCCGGAATGTGGTCCTCGAACGGGAACGTGGTGGAGAGGGTGAGATAAAGCTCGGGATGCGTGATGCCCTCGAACGCGACGCCAATCGCCTTGCGGATGTTGCTGCGCGCGCCGTCCGTGCCGATCACATAGCGCGCGGCGAACTTTTCGATGCTGCCGTCCTCGCGTTCGGCGGTGACAATCGCTTCGTCGGCCGTCTGCTCTACGCCGAGCGCACGCAGGCCATAGAGAATGCTGGTATCGGGATTGGCATCGAGCCGTTCGCGCAAGAGCCGCGTCAGCTTCCACTGCTCGCACTGCAGGCGGTAGGGATGGTTCGTGTCGCCGGCCAGCGTGGCGAGATCGAAGGTGGCGACGGCGCCCTGCTTGCGATCGCGGAATTGCCAGTGCGGTGCGATCAGGCCCTGTTCGATCAGCTTGCTAGTGATGCCGAAGCGATCGAGGAAATCGAGCGTCGGGGGATGGAAGGTCGAGCCGCGCAAGTCGATCGCGACATCCTTCTGGGCCTCGAGCACGGTAACCGGGATGCCCTCGCCCGCCAGATAGGCCGCCGCGACCAGTCCCACGGGACCTGCGCCGACGATGATCACTCTGTTGCTCGACATGGGGTTCGTCCGTTCTGTGGCTCACGTGCAACGGGACTATCGTCCACTACAGGTGAGATCAACAGGCGTCTCGTTGCCGCCACGTAGTTCCACCAACCACACCGCAACTGTTCCTCATTATGGAAGCCAAGCTCCTCCTTGCCCTGCCTCCACGAATCGCGAATGCACTCGGGTTCGAGATCAGTGTCCGCCTCAAACTCATGGTCAACGATTTGTTAACGACTGATCGCCATGGTTGTGCCCGCACGACGGCCTGCTTCCAACAAGCAGGCGCGAGCGGTGTCGCGTGGGTGCGCGGTTTGGGTGGGGAATGTGTATGCGTATGATGAATTGCGGAGATTGCCGCCTGGGCCGCCGCACGGCTGGCCTTGCGTTGACCGGCGTGGCGCTGGTCGCCATTGGGATGACCGGCTGCTCAAACTCGAATGAGCGCCAACCGACCGCGTGGCAGCCAAGCAACGTCGAGCGCCCGCAGCCTGTCGCGCATGCCGTGACCGCCGATCCCACGCGTCCGGGTTCCATCGCCGCGCTCAAGGCGCCGCCGGGAAGCGTTCCGAAAGTGCGCGGCGTCTACAAGGTCGGCAAGCCTTACGTGGTCGCCGGCCAGACCTACTATCCCGCCGAAAACCCCAGCTACGACCGCACCGGTATTGCGTCGTGGTACGGCACGGACTTCCACGGCAAGCAGACCGCGAACGGCGAGCTGTTCGACATGGGCGCGATATCAGCCGCCCATCCGACGTTGCCGCTGCCGTCGCTCGCCTACGTCACCAACTTGCGCAATGGCCGCACGATCCTTGTGCGGGTGAACGACCGCGGCCCTTATAAGCCCGGCCGCATCATCGACATGTCCAAGCATTCCGCCGGGCTGCTCGGCTTCGAGAGCCAGGGCACGACCGAGATCCGCGTGCGCTACGCTGGTCCTGCGCCGCTCGATCCGAATGATACGAGCCGCGAGCGCCAATACCTCGCCGGTCAGCCGTGGGGCCGCGTGGCGGGGGCACCATCGGGTTCGCGCGCCTGGTTCGGTCTTGGCATGGGCGGCGCGAACGCGCGGTGAGTTGCGCAGGGCCAGACCCTGCGGGTCTGACCCTGAACGCGCTAAAATTGACGGTAGGGAGACTACCCCAACTCCGCTGCGTCCCCGGACGAACGTTTCGACCGATAGGTCGGAACGTGAAGATCCGGGGTCTTCACACCTATCAGAAGGGTCAAGATCCCGGATAGCCTCGCTGCACTCGGCTTCCGGGAACGCAAAGTGTTAGGTTGCGAACCAAAGTTTGCGCGTAAGGGGGCAGGCCCGCAGGGTCAGCCCCCGGGAGTCGCGCACTTCGGGCAATCTGCTATGCTGCTCGCATCCGATTTTGCGGGAGCCCATCATGATCCAATCCGACGTCGCACGCGCGCTTGCCGCACTGCCGGTCAGCCTCGATCCTAAGTATTCCGTTGCGACCAAGGCGCTTTACGCGCCGCTGCTCGCGGGCGCTCAGGAAGGCGTGACTTCCACGCTCGACGTTGCCTATGGCCCGCACGCCCGTCAGAAGCTCGACGTCTACAGCGTCGCGGGCACCACGCCATCGGCGATTGTGATCTACGTGCCCGGCGGCGGTTTCACCGGCGGCGACAAGCGCTCCGACAACGTGATGTTCGGCAACATCGGCAGCTACTTCGCCCGGCGTGGGATGCTCGGCGTCACCATGAATTATCGGCTCTCGCCGGAGGTAGCTTGGCCCGCCGGCGCGGAGGATATCGACGCGGCCGTAACGTGGGTCAAAGCCAATGCGGCGTCGTACGGCGCGGATGCCAACCGCATCATCGTGTTCGGCCACTCGGCCGGCGCCTCGCACGGCGCGAGCTTCCTGTTCGATCCCGCCCTTCGCGGCGACACGAAGGTGGCGGGCGGCGGGCTCGTCAGCGGCGCGGCGTATGCGCTGCCATCCGACATGAGCGCCGCGCCGCCCAATGTGCGCGCGTATTTCGGCAGCGATAACGGGGCGGTCGCCCGGCGCTCGGCCATCTCGCACGTGGGCGGAACGAAGATCCCAGTGCTGCTTGCCGTCGCCGAACACGATCCTGGCGTACTCGTGACACCGACCCTCGCGTTGGCGGCGGCGCTCACGCAGCGCGATGGCCGCTGCCCGCCACTGATGCGGCTGGAGGGGCACAACCACTTTTCGCCGCCGTGCAGCCTGGGAACTTCCGATGACGTTCTCGGCGGCGCGATCGTGCGGTTCATCAAGGGTTTAGCTTGACGCAACGGCACCTGCCGCCCATAACCCCGTCATGAAACGCGCCGCCCATCAACCTGTCGTCAACATTTGTTGCGGCATGGTAATCATTACGAGCTAGCAGCAGTGCTGGCGCGCGGCCTCGTCCTTTGCCCTTTGTGCGACGAATGACACGCCCCGCCAGCCGGCCGGGGAAAGTCATGTCCATCACGCTTTACAATACGCTGACTCGCCGGAAGGACGCGCTCGCGCCGCTCGATCCGAGCAACGTGCGCATGTACGTGTGCGGCCCCACCGTCTACGACTACGCCCACATCGGCAATGCGCGTCCGGTCATTGTTTTCGACGTGCTGTTCCGCCTGCTGCGGCACGCCTACGGCGCCGATCATGTCACGTACGCCCGCAACATCACGGACGTGGACGACAAGATCAATGCGCGCGCGGCCGCGGAACGGGTCTCGATCCGCGATCTGACCGAGCGTACCGCCGCCCAATTCCATGCCGATATCGCGGCGCTCGGCGTGCTCGAGCCGACCGTGGAGCCGCGCGCGACCGAGCACATCCCCGAAATGGTTCAGTTGTGCGAGATCCTGGTCAAGAAGGGCCACGCGTATGTCGGCGACGGCCACGTCTTGTTCGACGTTTCGTCGATGGCGGATTACGGCCAGCTCGCCAACCGCTCGCTCGAGGAAATGGAAGCCGGCGCCCGCGTCGATGTCGCCCCCTACAAAAAGGGGCCGATGGACTTCGTGCTGTGGAAGCCTTCGAAGGAAAACGAGCCGTCGTGGCCATCGCCGTGCGGCATCGCTGTGCCGGGCCGCCCCGGCTGGCATCTGGAATGCTCCGCGATGTCCGAGAAGCACCTTGGCAAGGTGTTCGACATCCACGGCGGCGGTATCGATCTCGTGTTCCCGCATCACGAGAACGAGGTTGCGCAGAGCCGCTGCGCGCACGGCACGCCGGTCATGGCGCAGGTGTGGATGCACAACGGCTTCCTGCAGGTGGAGGGCGAGAAGATGTCGAAATCGCTCGGCAACTTCATCACCATCAACGAGCTGCTGGCGACATCGAAGTTCGGCGGCCAGCCGTGGCATGGGCGCGTCGTCCGGTTCGCGATGCTCGGCACGCACTATCGCAGCCCGATCGATTGGACGGTGGAGCGGCTTGCGCAGGCGCGCGCCACGCTGGCCGAGCTTGCCGAAACACTGCATGGGGTCACCCCCGCCGGCACGCCGCACGCCGATGTGATCGCCGCGTTGGAGGACGATCTCAACACGCCGAGCGCGATTTCGATCATCCACGGCCTCGCCAAGTCCGCGCGTCGCGGCAATGCCGAAACGGCCGGCGAGCTGAAGGCCGCGCTGCAGTTCATGGGTCTGTACGACAACGAAACGCCGGATACGTTCTTCGTCGGCGCCGAGGCGCCGAAGGTGGCGCCCGCCGAAATCCAGCGCTTGATCAAGGCGCGGCTCGACGCCCGCAAGGCGCGCGACTTCAAGGAAGCCGACCGCATCCGCGACGACCTCGCCGGCAAGGGCATTCAGCTCAAGGACGCCAAGCATCCCACCACCGGGGAGATCGTCACCACGTGGGAGGTGCGGCGGTGAGCCATGCACTTCTCGAGGAAAGGCCGCCGACGGCGAACGAGGTGCAGCGCGCCTTGGACGCCTATATTGCGGCAGTTCGTGTCCACTATGGTCCCCGCTTGCACGATATCCAGCTCTTCGGCAGCCGAGCGCGCGGCGACGCTAGGCCGGATAGCGATGCCGACGTGGCAGTGATCATCAACGATAACGAATGGCAGTTCTGGCAGGAAAAGATGCTGCTTGCCGATCTGACCTATGAACCCCTCATAGAAGAAGGGCTCGTCATTCAGCCTTGGCCGGTATCTCTACGAGATTGGCGTGACCCGGCACAGCATCACAACCCTCGTTTCATCGAAGCGATCAAGCGTGACGGGCGCTCGTTGTTGGTGCCAACATGACCGACCACCCCACATACCCTCTCCGCCCGTTCATGCCGGCCGACACGATGGCGCTGCGCGAGTTGTTCGCGAGCAGCATCGAGGAGCTGACGATCGAGGACTACGACGAGGACCAGCGCGCCGCGTGGGCTTCGCGCGCGTTGGACGCGCAGGCCTTCGCCAAACGCCTGGGTGAAATGTTGACTCTGGTGGTTCAGGTCGATGGCGAATACGCGGGCTTTGGCTCCCTGCGCGACAACAAGCACCTCGAAAATCTGTTCGTGCATCCTCACTACGTCGGACAAGGCGTCGGCACCGCCCTCGCGGACGCCTTGGAGAAGATCGCGGCGGCCCGCAGCACGACAGAGATCACCGTCGATGTCAGCGAAACCGCGCAGCCGTTCTTCGAAGAGCGCGGCTATATCGCGACCGGCCGCAACTCGATCCACATCGAGGATGTGTGGCTCAGCAACACATCCATGACCAAGAAACTCGCCGAGTCCGCGACATGACGAAGAAGCTCGTCGGGCCCACGAAAGGCAGCGCTTAATGACCGAAGATCCCAACAAGCCGAAGATCGACTGGCTCGGACAGATCCAATACTTCGCGTTCATCATCGTGGCCGTCGTCGCCGGCCTGCTGCTGATGCGCTATCTCGGGCTCAGAGGCTAGATCGTGATCAAAGACCGCCTCTACTTGTTCGACACGACTCTTCGAGACGGCGCCCAGACGATGGGCGTCGACTTTTCCGTCGAGGACAAGCGCCGCATCGCCGGCGTGCTCGACGATCTCGGCATCGACTATGTCGAGGGCGGCTACCCCGGCGCCAACGCGACGGATACGGAGCTGTTCGCCACCCGCCCTAATTTGAAACGTGCGACGTTCACCGCCTTCGGCATGACCAAGCGCTCGGGCCGATCGGCCTCGAACGATCCGGGCTTCCAAGCGCTCGTTCAATCGAGCGCGGACGCCGTCTGCCTCGTTGCGAAGGCCTGGGACTACCACGTACGCGTCGCGCTCGGGATCACCAACGACGAGAACCTTGACGGCGTCACCGAATCCGTGAAGGCCGTTCGCGGCGCCGGTAAAGAGGCGATGATCGACTGCGAGCACTTCTTCGACGGTTACAAGGCCAACCCGGCCTACGCTTTGGACGTTGCGCGCACCGCGTTCAGCGCCGGCGCCCGCTGGGTCGTGCTGTGCGATACCAACGGCGGTACGCTTCCCCATGAGATCGAGGCGATCGTCGGCGAGGTCGTGAAGACCGTGCCGGGCAGCCATCTTGGCATCCACACCCACAACGACACCGAGCAGGCCGTCGCCAACACGTTCGCGGCGGTTCGCGCCGGCTGCCGCCAGATCCAGGGCACGCTCAACGGCCTGGGCGAACGCTGCGGCAACGCGAACCTCACCTCCATCATTCCGACGCTGCTGTTGAAGCCCGATCTCGCGGACCGCTACCAGACCGCGGTGACGCCCGAGCGCTTGATGAAGATCAGCCACGCCAGCCGCGTGCTGGACGAAATCCTCAATCGCGCGCCCAACCGTCATGCGCCCTATGTCGGTGAATCCGCGTTTGCGACCAAGGCGGGCATCCACGCCTCCGCGATCCTGAAGGAGCCGCAGACCTACGAGCACATCGCGCCGGAAGCTGTCGGTAACAACCGCCGCGTGATGGTGTCCAACCAGGCCGGCAAGTCGAACGTGTTGTGGGAGCTGGAGCGGCGCGGCATCAGCCTCGACAAGAACGATCCGCGCGTTGCGACACTGCTCGATGAGGTCAAGCGCCGCGAGGCAATGGGGTTCGCCTACGAGGGGGCTGAAGCTTCGTTCGAGCTGCTCGCCCGCCGCCTGATGGGCGAGGTGCCGCAGTATTTTCAGGTGACAAGCTTCCGCGTCACGGTCGAACGCCGCTTCAACGCGATGGCCGAGCTGATCACCGTCTCCAATGCCGACGTGCAAGTGCAGATCAACGGCGATGCAGCGCCGGTCTGGTCGATCGCGTCGGGCACGGGGCCGGTGCATGCGCTCGACGAAGCGTTGCGCAAGGATCTGGGGCGCTATCAAAAGCACATCCAGTCGATCGAACTGGTGGACTACAAGGTTCGTATCCTCACCGGCGGCACGGAGGCTGTCACCCGCGTGCTGGTCGAAAGCCGCGACAGTGTCACGGGGGAACGCTGGTTCACGGTCGGCGTCTCGCCCAACATCATCGACGCGAGCTTCGAAGCGCTGATCGACTCGATCACCTACAAGCTGATGCGC
>CAMDPA010000215.1 GCA_945903565.1 Devosia equisanguinis
TCAGAGCCAGAAGGTCACCGCCAAATCCAAGACTGCTGTCACGGCGAAAGCCGTCGCTAAGCCCGTTCCGGCGAAACCTGCTGACAAGAAAGCTTCCGACAAGGTGAGTAACAAGAACATCAAGAAGGCTGCACCGCCGGCTCCTGTCAAGGTTGCTGTCGCCAAGCCTGTTGCTGCAAAGCCCGTCGCTGCCGCGAAGCCGACCCTAGCCAAAGCCGCTGCCAAGCCTGCTTCGGCCAAGCCGACGGCTTCTGCCGTTCAGCCCGCCGCGGCCAAGGCCGCACCCGCTCCAGCTGTGGCCAAGCCCGCGCAGCAGCCTGCTGCGGCCGCACCGCAGAAGATGATCAAACCGGCAGCGCCCGCGCCGGCACAGTCTGCCGCGAAGCCGGCTGGGGCTTTCAGGCCCGCCGGTGCCGTAAATGCGACGCAGAACGCGACGCGGACGGTGCCTTCGGCCGTGCAGAAGCCGGCTATGCGCTCGTTTCCCTCGCCCGTTGGCGGGTCCGCACCTGGCGTGGCCGCGACACCCCGCGAGATCGCGCAGAAGGCGGCCGAGCTGCGCCAGCAGCAGATGGCTAACGCTGTCGCTACCGTCGCGCCAAACGACGCCTCGAAGAAGCCGGTGGTGTCGCGCCATGGCTTCAAGATCAACGAGTCGATCGTTTATCCCGCTCACGGCGTCGGCCGCATCGTCGGCATCGAGGAGCAGGAAATCGCCGGCATGTCGCTGGAGCTGTTCGTGATCCAGTTCGAGAAGGACAAGATGACGCTGCGCGTGCCGACCGGCAAGCTGCAGAGCGTCGGCATGCGCAAGCTCGCCGAAGACAACATCGTCACCAAGGCGATGGAAACGCTGAAGGGCCGCGCCCGCGTCAAGCGCACGATGTGGAGCCGTCGCGCGCAGGAGTACGAAGCGAAGATCAACTCGGGCGATCTGATCTCGATCGCCGAGGTAGTGCGCGACTTGTATCGCTCCGAGAACCAGCCGGAACAGTCGTATTCGGAGCGGCAGCTGTACGAGGCAGCCCTCGATCGTATGGCGCGCGAAATCGCAGCCGTCTCGCGCATCGACGAGCGCGGCGCGGCGCAGCGGATCACCGAGGTGCTCTCCAAGAGCGCCAAGGGCCGGCGCGCTGCCGAGGACGCGGATACGACGGCAACAGCGGAAGCCGCCAGCGGCGATGCCAAGGCGGCCTGAGTAAGGCTTCGTCTTAGAGCCAGAACTGACCACGCCCGGCCGGGTCGATCCCTGGCCGGGCGTTGTTGCTTTCGAAGCCGTTCTATTACCGCCTGGGGGGCCGTCACCAGTCGATGTACAGGATCAGCTCGACATTCCGATCCTTCGTGTCGTGTTTCGCCGTCACTGCGCCCTCGAGCACGATCGGACGCTTGACGGGGTAGCTCTCCCCGACGATGTGGCTGATGAACGAGGCGCGCAAGTCCGGCAAATCATCATTGCGCACGACGCTATCGATCGCGCGCTCACCGAATTCCATCCGGTACTTGTCCTGCCCCGCGCTGCGCAGATAGCGAACGTGACGAACCTCGTAGCCCGGCTCCAGACGTCCCTGATACGGCTTGCTGTCCGCGCTGCCGCGTACGAACAGGTCGTAACGCGCATTGCCTTCGATCTTGGAAAGCACGTCCGAGATGAAAGCATTCAGCGAGCCTCTGAACTCCGAAGCGCCGCGATTGATCGTGTAACGGCCGCCTTCGAAGAAGTAGCGGACGCCCGAGCTCGCATCTTTTAGGTCCACGACATAGTAGCGGCCACGACGGCCCCCGACGAGCTCACGGTCCGGATAGACCTCGACATCGTAGCTCGGTGTCGACAAGCGGGCCGTCATCCGCTCCTTCAACTGCAGGAGGTCGCGGACCTGATCCTGCCGGTCCTCCACGCGCGGCGATGGCGGGGCTGCCCGCGGCCTCAACGCGCGCAGTTCCCGTGCGGCGGCGAGCACGCGGTCATCTCCGTTGTGTGCCGACGGCATCGGGGCACCGGGCGCGGGAGGCACAAGCCCAAAGGCCTCACTTGTCAGGTGCGATCTCGCCTCGGCCAATTCCAAACCGATCCGGTCGAGTTGCGCTGTGTGTGCTTTCGCCTGCGCTTCGATGGCCGCCTGGCTTTGCCGGTACGACGCCTCGACACGCCCCATCTCCCTGGTGCTTTCCGCCAGTTCGCCGCGAATTCGCGACTCGTCCCGGCGCAGCTCCGCAAAATCGGCGCGCAACCGCTCCTTCTCCGGGTCCGTTAGTGCGGGCAGCACCACCAGATAATTCACGGCGATCAGGCCTGTCCCCAGGGCCAGTGCGACGAAGGTCGGAACATACCGCCGGCTCAAGGCGAACATGATCGCAAATACGATCAGCGCAGCACCCGCCACGTTGATGAACATCCATACCGCAGGTGTCAAAGACGTCTCCTGTCACACGCCACACGCGCTTGCAGCCGGTTGCTCGGCAGATCCGATCAACACGCCGTTGCAAAGCTATTGGGCCGCTTCATCGAGCCCCTGGCGACGCATGACGCGTTAGCCGAAGGCGGCGCAGTTGTGCGCCGGATTCGTGAGCCGGAGATGGCGAAATTGGCGCTGACCTACCGTGCCATACGAAGTGAGTTGTTCCGTCGCGTTGAAAATTGCGAGACCATACCGCTGCCATCGCATGGTTCGCCCTGACGGCGCCATGAGGGGCTATGCGCCCCTCAAACTCCCGCACCAGGATTCTCACCCTGGACCCATCTTCAAAGGTGCGTCCACGGATTGGTTCAGATCTTGAACGCTTCGAGCGCTTCCGGCGCGAACAACTCTTCCGGTTTCAGGAGGCGCTTCGAGAGTCCGCAATCGTGGTGGTACTTGAGGAACGTCGAAAGCGTGGCGTAGTTGGGC
This sequence comes from Devosia equisanguinis, assembly GCA_945903565.1. GTDB lineage: Bacteria > Pseudomonadota > Alphaproteobacteria > Rhizobiales > Hyphomicrobiaceae > CAMDPA01. Next base: position 2,889 of record CAMDPA010000215.1, read on the forward strand.
TCGATGCCGTAGGGCCAGAAGTCGTCACCCATCAGCGCGCGAGCTTCCTCGACGTGGGCGTTGTGCCAAGGCAGCATCGCCATGTGGGCCGCTGTCTGGCGCTGGCGCTCGTAGGCGATCTTCTGCGCCTGCACGAACGCCTTCATCAGCGTCTGCGCGATCCAGCGGTTCTTCTCGTAGAGGTCGCGGCGGATCGCGATCGTGTGCATGATCGGGAAGATCTTGGTCGTCTTGAAGTACCCCTTCTCCTCCTCCATGAAATTGGGGAACAGCCGCACGACCTTCTTGCCGTCGAACGTCGATGGCGCACGTGCTGTGTGCAGCGCATCGATCTCGCCGCTTGCCAGCATCTGCGCCAGCGTCTTGTCCTCGGGGATCGGCGTTACCTTGATCTTCGCGGGAAGGTCGAGCTTCTGCTTCTCGACGCGCCCCGGCTCCTCTTCGCCGCCCGTGTGATAGGTGACGCTGTCGACGGGAACGCCGTAGTGCTCGTCGAGAATGCCGCGGATCCACACCGGCGCGGTCATCTGGAACTCGGGCACGCCGATCTTCTTGCCGATCAAGTCCTTCGGCTTGGTGATGCCGGACTTGGCGTTGACGTACACGCACGAGTGCCGGAAGAACCGCGACGGCCATACAGGGATCGCGACGAACGGCGGCTGCTCGCGAAACAGCGAGACCGTGTAGGACGACAGCGACATTTCGGAAACGTCGAACTCACGGAAGCGCGCCTGGCGGAAGAACGTCTCCTCCACTTCCATGTCCATGAAGTTGAGGTCGATGCCATCGGGCTTCACGGTGCCGTCGGCGAGCGGCTGCATGCGGTCGTAACCCCAGCAGGCAAAGGTGAGATCGAGTTTGGACATGGGCGGTTCCTTGGGGGGATGGTGTCAGACCCTACGGGTCTGACACCCGATCGGGACAGTGACAATTGATCGGGAAATGACGGGACGTTGCGCACGGTGTCAGACCCGGAGGGTCTGACACCTCGTCTCAATAAAACTGATCGTAGTGGATCTGCGGTTGCGGAACCTTGGCCGCGTGCATCATCTGCACGACGGCGGTGGCCATCGCGGGTGGGCCGGCGAAGTAGATTTCCATGTCCTTCAGCTTGTCGCCGAAGATCGACAGCGCGGCGTCCGTGATGAACCCGGTGCGGCCGTTCCAGCTCTCGCCTTCGGGCATCGAGATCACGGGATAGTAGTGAATGCGATCGCCATACCCGGCGAGCGGTTTCAGGAACTCCTCGCCGGCGATGTCGCGCACCTGGCGGCCGCCGTAGACGAAATGCAGCTTTTGACCGGCAAGCCCAGCGCTCGCCGCGAACCCGCGCGCGATCGACACCATCGGCGACAGGCCGGAACCGCCGGCAAGGCAAAGGATGTCGCGCGGCGCGTCTTCGCGCAGGTAGGCCATGCCGAACGGGCCGTCGATCGCGATTTCGTCGCCAACTTTCACCGAAGCGAACAGTTTTTCCGTGCAGGCGCCACCGGGCACCTTCTTAATCTGGAAGTCCCATGCGGCGCCATCGGACGTGATGTTCGACATCGAATAGGCGCGCGCACCGGTCACGCCGGGCACATACAGAAGCGCGTATTGGCCAGGCAGAAACGCCGTCGCCTTTGCTGGCTTCAAGCGGAATTCGCGGATGTCGTGCGTGACGTCCTCGATGCTTTCCAGGCGCGCCGTCGTGCGCACCGGCTTGTGCTTGGCCACGTAGTGTTCGCGGAGGTTGACCTTGATCGAGAGGTCACCTTTGGGATGTGCCTGACAGCCGAGAAAGCGGTTGCGCGCCTTGTGCCGCTCGTTCCAACCCGGCGCGTCCTTGCGGTCATGTTCGACGGTGCCGTCCGCGATCTCGAACAGGCAGTTGCCACACGAGCCGACGTTGCACTCGTAGGGAAAGCCGAGCCCGGCGCGCAAGGCTGCACGCAGAACCGTATCGCCCTCGGGGCACTCGAAGCTGATCTCGGGCTTGGCAAGCTTGATGGTGGGCATGGACACCTGTGTCGTTGCTGTACGTCAGCGAGAATAAGAACACTCTCGATAAGTGAGCCTGGAGGGAAGGGCAAGGCAACCCCTCGACCGGCAATTGCGAAAGGCCGACAGCCTCACCTAAAACCCCGCCCTGAACTGATACCCCAGACGCACCGAGATCGCCTCGGCCGTGGCTATCACCTGCGGCGCGATGCGGGCCAACGCTTCTTTCGTCAAGCGCTGCACGGGTCCCGCGACCGCGACCGAGCCGACGACCGCGCCGCCTGCGCCCCGAACGGGGGCAGCTATCGCGCGCATGCCCGCCTCGCTTTCCTCGTCCTCGATCGCGTAGCCGCGCTGGCGCACTTCGGCGAGCGCCTTGCGCAAGCGGGTGGGCTCGGTCTCGGTCTTGGGCGTGCGGCGCGGCAGGCCGGCGGCAAGCGCGACATCGACGACCTCAGGCGACTGGAACGCCAGGATTGCGCGCCCGCTCGCAGTGCAGAACGCGGGTTTGCGCACGCCGATATCCGAGTTTACGCGGATCGCCTGGGTGCTCTCCAAGTTGTAGACAAACATGATGTCGGCGCCGTCGAGGATCGCGAGTTGCACCGTCTCGTGCGTCGACTGGCGCAGCGCGAACAGATCCTGCCGCGCCTCGCTCGACAAATTCATACGGCGGCGAACCAGCGCGCCGAGACCGAACAGCGCGATGCCCAGGCGATACTTCTCGTTCTCGGGGTTCTGCTCGAGCATGCCGTCGGCGATCAGCGTGCGGGCGAGGCGATGCACCGTACTCTTGGCGACGCCGAGCTTGCGGGCGATGTCGGTCACACCGAGCTCGTGCTCCTCAGCCGAGAAGCACTTGAGCAGGGCAATGGCGGTGCCGACCGACGACAGGCGTTTGGGCGGGCGGCGCGGTCCGGCATTGGGCGTATCACCACGCGCCGTTGCGACAGCGCCGCCGCGCTGCGTGACAGCGGCTGCGCGAACGCGTCGGGTTGGGCGGGCGTTGTCCATGCTCGGCCTTATGACCCCATGCCGCCGGAGATAACGCCGACTTCCGCAGCAGACGCCGGCAAGCGCGCGGTGCGGATCGCGATAAGCGCATCGAGCGAGCTGGCAATGCCGGCAGCTGGCTCATGAATGGCAATCAGCGTGAAGCCGGTGCGCGGCGGCTCATCCGTCGGCTCGATTGGAACCTCCGCGCGTGTGAGGCCTTGGCCGGGTATCCCCTGCACGGCGTGGTAGCCTGGCGCACCGTCCAAGCGCACGATGCCCTTGAGGCGCAGCAGCGAATTGGCGTGGCCTTCCATCAGCGTATCGAGCGCGCCGATCAGGGCGAGCCATGACACTGGCTTGGGCAGCGGCAAAAATGCGCTGTTGACGCCGCCCGCGTGCTCGGCCTCAACGCGATCCCCGGCGTGCCCGTCGTGATCGCCATGCGCGTGATCGTGGCCGTGATCATGATGCCCGGCCTCGTGCCCATGAGAGCCGCACGTGGCGCAGGTGGCCAGCACGGATAGCAGCTCGCCGGCGGGAAGATTGCCGTTGGCACTCAGCATCACCTTGGCGTGAGGCGCGAGATCGGGCAGTTGCCCACGCGCGTGGGCAACCTCCGCGGCGGAAGCGATATCGGTCTTCGTCACAATCACGGCGTTGGCGGCCAGCAATTGATTGCGGCACTCCGGGAATTCCGACAGTCGCGACAGCCCGCGCTTGGCATCGAGCGCGGTGACGACGCCGGCCACGCGGTAACGCTCGCTAATCAGCGCATGGCGGCGAAAGGCATCCATGACAGGCAGCGGATCGGCGACACCGGTCGTTTCGATCAGCACCCAATTGAAGCGTGGGATGCGCTTGTGGAGGCGGTCCCAGAACAGCCGCTCCAGCGTCGAGACGAGATCATCCTGGGCCGCGCAACACGCGCAGCCGTTCTCGAGCAGCAGCGGCACGTCCGACGACGACGTCAGCAGGCGATGATCAAGCCCGACTTCGCCGAGCTCGTTGACGATCACCATCGCGCCATCGAGCTCGGGCGCCTTCAGCCAGTTGGCGAGCAAGGTGGTCTTGCCGGAGCCGAGGAAGCCGGTGAGGAGGATGATGGGTATCTGTTCGATCTGGGCCATGGCGCGCGCTCCACCGGAAACCGGCTGCTCAAACATCCGCCTCGATGAACACGGTCCCGTCCGCAACGGTCACGGCGTAAACCTTCTGCGGGATCATGCAGGGCGGCGATGTCACGTCGCCGGTCTTGATATTGAAGCGGCCGTTGTGGAAATCGCACTCGATCTCCTCGCCCTCGATATAGCCTTCCGACAACGAGCCGGGACCGTGGCTGCAGTCGTCGTCCATCGCGAAATAGTGGCCATTGAGATTGAATACGGCCAGGGTCAGGCCGTTGGTCTCGACCTTCAACGCTGCGTTCGGGGCGACCTCGTCGACCTTGCACAGCGCAATGCGTTGGGACATCTCTCAGGGCTCCTCGTTGACGCACATCAAGGTGGCGTGTAGACATTGTGACGAAAGTGGAACGTTGTTCCGCATAGCAGAACAAGTGCGCCCTGGCAATATCCAGGCGCGACCATAGCGAGGTAGGTGTTGCGGCGGGTCCGCGATGCCTGCACGTGCAAAGGGAGACGACGCGATGCTGAGAAAAGAGCAAAACGATCTCGTGACGCAGACGGGTCCGGGCACGCCGATGGGCCAGTTGTTCCGGCTCTACTGGCAGCCGATCCTGAACTCGTGGGAGCTGCCGGAGAACGATTGCCCGCCGGTGCGCGTCAAGATCCTCGGCGAGCGCCTGCTGGCGTTCCGCGATTCGACCGGCAAGCTCGGCCTGATCGACGAATTTTGCGCCCACCGCGGCGTTTCGCTGTGGTTTGGCCGTAACGAGGAAGGCGGCTTGCGCTGCCCGTATCACGGCTGGAAGTACGACCGCGAAGGCAACTGCATCGAGGTTCCCTCCGAGCCGGCGGAGAGCGGCTTCTGCAACAAGGTGAAGCTCAAGTCGTACCCGCTGCTCGAGAAGGGCAGCATGATCTGGGTCTACATGGGGCCCGCCGACAAGCGTCCGCCCGATCCGGAGTGGGAGTTCATCGGGCTGCCGGAGAACCAGCGCATCGCCAACCGGCGCATCTCCGAGTGCAACTGGCTGCAGGCGCTGGAAGGCGGCATCGATTCGTCGCACGTTTCGTTCCTGCACCGCGGCGATCTCGCGACCGATCCGCTGTTCAAGGGCGCCAACCGCGCCAACAACTACAACATGACCGACATGAAGCCGTTCTTCGAGGTCGTGGAGCAGCCGGGTGGTCTGTATGTCGGCGCGCGCCGCAACGCAGAGAACGACCAGTATTACTGGCGCATCACGCCGTGGGTGATGCCGGCCTTCACGATGGTGCCCCCGCGCGCCGACCATCCCCTGCACGGCCACTTCTGGGTGCCGATCGACGACGAGACCTGCTGGGCGTGGAGCTATCTCTATCACCCCACGCGTCCGCTGCACGACTACGAGATGCAGGCCGCCAAGGACGGCAAGGGCACGTTCGTGAAGTACGTGCCGGGCACGTTCCGCGCGCTTGCCAACAAGGACAACGACTACCTGATCAACCGCGAAGGCCAGAAAGCAGGCAAGACGTTTTCGGGCGTCGAAGGCATCGCGATGCAGGACCAGTCGCTGCAGGAGAGCATGGGGCCGGTCGTCGACCGCACGAAGGAAAACCTCGTCGGCACCGACAACGGCATCATCATGGCGCGTCACCGCCTGATGCGCGCCGCCAAGGCGCTGGTTGAGAAGGGCGAGATGCCGCCGGGCCGCGATCCCGAGCATCAGAAGATCCGCTCGATCGCAGTCGTGCTGCCGCGTGACCAAGCCTACAAGGACGCCGCCGCGGAATTGTTCAAGTCCGCGCCCGGCAAGAAGCACGCGACGATTTGATCGAACGGGTGTCAGACCCTCCGGGTCTGACACCGAGCGCTGCACTGCCACGTGCGCCCCGAGATGGCGCATTCGATTATCGTCGAGCCCAATTGTCGTAGAGCCAGGTGTCAGACCC